>JAZUQE010000001.1:0-5028 GCA_045605575.1 Faecousia sp.
CATCCATCACCTGGGCGATGCGGGCTACGGCGGCATGGCCTTGCCGGAGAACATCCAGGCATATTCCATTGCCATCCGCGGCATTCGCCACACATACCGCCGCATGGCAGGTTCTGTTAACCGCTGATTTGTGTGGATCCAGCCCGAAAAGCCCTGAAATAAGGGCTTTTTGCTGATAAATATGTAGAAAAAAAAGCAGCTTGGATTTGCTCCAGGCTGCTGTTAAAATGGTCGAAGTGGCGGGATTCGAACCCGCGGCCTTTTGGTCCCGAACCAAACGCGCTACCAAACTGCGCTACACCTCGTCATCCGGCCCATCCCGGTGCAAACACCGTGCTGGGCTGCGCTCGGCGATTGCACGCAATCGCTGTCGCTTGTCGGACATTCGTCCGACCTCTTTGGATTAGCGCTTGGAGAATCAAACAAGAGTATCTTCTCTCAGTGTCACAAATGGCGCAAAGCCAGCAAATTCAAGGGATACAGGCAGTTGAGACGGTTGTGTCAGGAGGCATAAATACCGGTTTGCTCCCTACTTGTTGCCTACGCACAGCAGCCCAGGGCTGTGCATGACAACAGGTAGGGAGCTTTGAAGTACACATTTCATTCCCAAAGCGACTCAGTTCAGCACTTGCCTGATTTTCGCATAGGCCTCATCCGAGTGCTTCAGCAGAAAATCCCCATGCCCCAGTCCATCCATGATGGACTCTTCATAGCGCTGCAGGTAACGCTTCAGCTCCCTGTGGGATTTGAGGGCATAGGGTTCGTTGCTTCCGCACCACAGGTGTACCATGTACGGCCAGGCGGCGATCTCCTTGCGGGTGCGGTAGGTGTAGTTCTGCAGATAGTTGCGGTTGATGGTTTCGTCCGAGGCCTGCAGGTACAGTGTCTTTTCCATATCGCCCAGCATATCCTCCAGCTTCGTGCCCATCAGTTTCATCATAACATGAATGATGAGACATTTACATCCTCATGGCACAATATTGATATGTTCAGGCATAAATGAAGTATCACGGAAACAATCCATGCACTATAATAGCAGTAATACAAAGGTGGTGCATGCGTTGTTTATCCGGAAGATGAGGAAGTCTGATTATGCAGTAGTTGATGCTTTGCTTCTGCAAATCCACCAGGTGGATGTTGACGGCAGACCGGATATGTTTTGGCCCATTGAGCAGTATATGACCAAGGATTCTTTCGATAGTCTGGTTACCAACAAAAATGTGATTTCGATTCTTGCACAGGAACGGGGCGAAATCATTGGCTGCTGCTTCGTGTCCATGCTGGAGCGCAGCGGAATGGCTCACATGAAATCCGCATACATCGACCTTCTTGTGGTGGATGAAAGGCACAGACGAAAAGGTGTTGGAAGGGCAATCTTCCAGGAGGTTCAGAAGCGGGCCAGAAAGGCTGGTGCCAAGCGGCTTGATCTGATGGTTTGGAGCCATAACCAAATCGCAGAAAGTGCGTATAAATCCTACGGCATGGTTCCCCAACGCTGTGTATATGAAATAAGTCTGTAATAGAGAAATCCCCAGGATGCCATTCTGGGGATAAATTTTGCCCTAAATCAAACCATGACGGATACAGTAATGATAGATTCCGTTCTCTGCAACATGACCGCAAATATCATCTGCAATGGCTTTCAGCTGCACCGATGCGTTTTCCATCGCCACCCCGGTGCCGACAGCTTGAAGCATTTCAATATCGTTGTTGCCATCCCCAAAGGCGAGGGCTTCCGCTTTGGTCAGATGGTAATGTTCAAGTATCCTTTGAATACCGATCCCTTTTCCACCATTTGCCGGGATGATGTCCACGGCACGATCCCACCATGCGGTGATCCGGGCACCGGACACACCCTTCAAAATGGCAGGATACTCATATTCCCGGCATCCCAGCATGACTTGGTAGACTTCCTGGCGGGTTGCTTCCTCAAAATCCTCTGCAACCGTCAGTTCAAGGTGTGCAAAAGAATAGTATTCTGCCAAATCTGTATCTGTACCATTGGCAGCAAGCCGATCCCTGGTAGCAATAGACAGGGGTCTGCCCAAGTCTGCTGCGTTTTGGATCAGTTTCTGAACATCCTCGGCAGGGATAGGATTGCTGAAAACAACCTCTTGATTGGTGTAGCACAGAGATCCGTTGAATGTGAGGTATGCATCGAATTCCACACCATCGAACTTAGGCAGGCTGACAGGGGATCTTCCGGTGGCAAGGCAGATAAGGATACCATTTTCACGAAGCCGACGCAGCATTTCCAACGTTTTCACAGAAATCTGCTTTTTCTGCATATCGATCAGCGTGCCGTCAATGTCAAAGAAAACAATTCGAATCGGTTTCATGTCAATCCACCTTGTTGCAATCTGATTTGCTAATATCGAAATTTTTGGGGTTCTCCTGACGCTGATAAAATCTTCTATATTCCAAAGGTGTGTAGCCAGTTGTCTGACGAAACACCTTGGAAAAATAACTGTTATTCATGCCGCAGGCCGCACTGATCGCACTGACGGAATCATCTGTTTGTGCCAGCAGCTGATAGGCAATCCGCATACGATGGGTGTTCAGATATTCCGAGGGCGTAGTGTGCAGACATTTTTGAAACACATTACTGCAAATATAGTCGCTTATATTAGCAGACTGAGCAATGTCACTCACCGTAATCTTCTCACTATAATGCTCATGGATATATATAAGCATCTGCTTGATTAAATCGGAGGGGCGGCTATTGCACCGCGTCGAAGAAAGCTGCGGAGCAATGATCTTCAGCATATTCAGCCAAATCTCGGTCAGCACATTGCGAATATGTAATTCATATCCCATCTGCTCAGACGAAAGCTGAAAGGATTCCCGGATCAAGGAAAGAAGTTCTGCGTGAGAGGGATTGTCTGGTGTAAGAGGGATAATCTCAATATGGGAAGCTGTAAGAAATGGAAGCACATAGTTCTTTTCTATTCTGCTTCCGGCGGTTCCCGCAATCAACGACGGATCAAACAAATGGTGCATTCTTCTGTGGCCGGAATCCGAAGCATAGGCTTTGGCGCTGTGAAGGATATTTGCATTGATAATTGCGGCTGAGCCTGCGGGAAATGTGAGTTCCCCAAAGGGTGTAGAATGGACGAGCAAACCCCGTTCCACATAGAAAATCTCAACGGCTTTATGCCAGTGCCAAGGGTAAGATTGGTGTTCATCCTTTTCAAATTCCAAACAAGTGCTGATGCAGGGGAAACTGGGATGAAACTGTGGAAGCAATTCTTCCTCTGTACCTGGTTTGAATGTTACACCACTTACAGGAATCACAGTGTTACCTCCGTTTCAGAATCCTCTTGCTGTTTTATCTGACTGATTTACTGTTAAGAACAGGATCACGGTTCCTGTGAAGGCCATTAGGATTCCGGCAAGCAGAATCGCATCCACGCCTAAGCCAAGTAATTGTCCGCCTGCAAAATTACCGGCAGAACATCCCAATGCGTAGGCTGCGGTGCTGAATGCCTGTCCTTTGACCATATCCGCCTGTTTTACCTTCGCTCTTGCAAAATAAACTTGTGTCGGTGCCAGGAACGCATAGGATGTCATCTGAATCAGCTGAAGAAGATAAATGGTGTGAATGCTCCGGGCGAAATAAAACAGAATCGCTTTCAGCAGAAAAGAGCAGCCAGCAATTTTCAAAAGCCGGGTATCCGGAATAACATTGCGTACCTGCTTAAAGAAGAAAATCACAATCGCACCCACCATGGACGAAATAAACAGCGCAGTTCCGACATGGGTGCTGTCACCACCGAGTCGTCCCATTATGACGATCAAATAGTTCTCCGTCATGGCATGATACATTCCCAGGAACAGGATGCCTGCCAGAGAAGCGCAATACCAGCGGTAACGAGCGAAAAACTGCCAGACGGAGCAGCTATTGTCGGTGCGATCTTCAGAAGTGTTGATCTTTTCGATTTTAGGATAACCCCATAAGATCAGGATGCACAGCAGTCGGAAGCTGACAAGCAGAAGGATCATCCAGGTACTGCCAAGCTGTGCAATCACAAACCCCAGCACCAGAGAAGAAATAGCAGATGCTGCTGAACCAACACCACGGGCTGCGCCGTAGTTGATTGTAAAGCCGGCTTGTGTGTATGAAATACACAACGCATTGGTCAGCGGGCCCGTTGCATCAGAACTCCATATGCCAACCATATAGCTGATTCCCGCAACGACAATCGGCACATGAGGAAGTAACTGTACACAAAAGCACAGGACGCAGAGAAAGGACATTCCAAGCAGCATCTTGATTAGTACAAAGCGTTTGGCCTTGTCCGCAATGCCTGCCATGATCGGCTGTGTCAGGCAGGACAGCAGCCCGGCAGCAGCAAGCAGCACACCAACGATACCAGAGGAAATACCACAGTTCAATAAATAAGTGGTTGCAAAACTGGTGGCTCCCGTAGATGCAGCCCAGAAGGTAAATTGGGTGAAACTATATCGTAAGGTCAGATTCTTCTTGTCCATAGCAATCACCGGAAACTGTTCTCTACCACACCGGGCAGAAAATCATAGATGGAGCAGCCAATGATTTCCTCGAAATGTGCCTTGATATTCAAAACGGTTTTCCATCGCTCTACTGTATATGGATGGGTTCCATACCGGATCGCCACATCCACAAATCGCTTTTCCAGCAGGCAGAATCCGGTGGGCAGAGCCAGCGCATCACAAAGCTGTACCAGATAGTCATAGTCGTCATACACTGCTGTTATTACAAACTCTGCCATAAATTCCTTATCTTCGGTGGGCATATCAAAGACTCCAATGGAGGAAGCAATATCCTTGACCATAAAGGCATGGGAAATGCAGATCTGTGCAGCCTTTTCCCATCCCCGAGTCATACAATAGCGGTAGCCGTCGATTAGATGCCGCTCTGAAGTAACACCGGCGTGTCTGCCAATGTCATGGAGCAGACCATAGATATAGGCATCCTCCGCATCCAGATGTGGGCAGCGGCTGGCAATGCTTTCACAGGCTTTCGCAACATATCGGGAGTGGTCTGCC
>JAZUQE010000002.1:0-13656 GCA_045605575.1 Faecousia sp.
CGCCCAATGGGCGTCCCTACGGTTTGTCGGTGTGTAAAACACACCAAAAAACTGAAATTTGAACACCCCCGAACCGGGTCGGTTCGGGGGTGTTTGGCATTATCCGAAGTAGTAGGCCATGTCGTCGCTGTCCAGGTCGAAGTATTCCTTCAGATCGGCCAGCACGTTCTTGGTGCGGTAACCGTCCCGGACGTAGGCGTACAGGCGCTCGATCTCACTTTCCCAATGGGATACGGTGCGGCCCCACTTCGCCCGGTCCGAAGGGATCTCGGACTCAATGTCCGCCACCAGAGCGCTGATATAGGCGGTGATATATTCTTCGTTCAGCACCGTATCCATCAGCTCATCGTAGCGCTTCAGGAAGGCATCCCGGCCATCCTTATGGGCCAGTACAGCGCGCATCAGCTCTTCTTCTGCGCCTTGCTTATTGATGATGCTGCTGAAGGGAGCATCGGTGGTATGCCAGAAGGACCAGTCCAGATCGAAGTACATCCACTTCCACTTGCCATCGGCCTCCTTGGAGCGGAACCGGCGGATATTGCCGATGTCCTTGTCACCCATGTAGGAGCGGCAGATATACCAATCCATCAGACTCTGGATATCAACTTGACTGCACAGGTAGGCATAGTTTTCATCGGTAGACATGTTGTGATGGTAGGTGTAGGCTACCAGGTCCTGGTACTCGTCGTTGTTGCCGGCCTGCTCGCTGCCGCCATGGGATTCCAGCAGGTCGACAGAGTCGGGGGAGACATTCAAGTGGCTTGCCACATAGTCGGCGCTGAAGCGCTCGCGCAGGTAGTAGATGCCCCAGTATTCGCCGCCCAAGTACAGCACCACGGGCTTTCTGGCCTGCACGTATACGGAGGTATTGCCTTCTGCAATACCAGTAGCCAGCTCGTCACGCATAACCGCGTATTTATAGTCCTCGCTGCCGCCCTTAAGCAGCAGGGAATTGAATTCGGTGATCTCCAGATTGTCGAACAGCTTGTAATTGAGTTTGCCCACACCGTATTCGGAGCGGAAGCGGAGCTGGAAGTTCTGCTTGCCGCCCTTGCGGCTGTCATTACCGTGGAGGCGGAAACCGAAGGGTACGGAGAATTTCTCTTCGCCGTCCTCGATCAGGGTCAGCACGGCTTCATATTCATAGTCGATATAAATATTGTTCAGTACGCCCTGGTCGCCGGTCAAATACCGCTGGGGGATGGAGACATGCACGATAGGCAGCTCATGCTGTGCGCCTACAATGTAAGTGTAGGCCGTGGTAGCACTGGAGCGGCCTTCGTTGACGCAGAAGGTACGTATAGTGGTGGCTACATCGTCAAGCACCAGAGGCTCCGTATAAACCTTGGAATTGGTCGTGGGACGGCTGCCGTCCAGAGTGTAATAAATGGTGCCTTCGCCGGAAAGCTCTACGGTAACAGTTTCTTCATAGACACCGGAGGGAAGATTGGCCTGGGGGACCTCCAGACTGCTCTGGAAGCCATCCACATTGGCCTCGCCGGGGGTAGGCGTTTCAAAATACACGCTCAGCTTACCATTTCGTCCAAAGCTCTTGTTTTTCAGGAGATCTCCAGGAACGGTCAGCAGATCGGTGATCACACCGTCCTTGGCAAGGTACACGGTCTCACCGGAGGCGCTGATCTTGAAGGCTGCATGGTTTTCGCCCAGGGATGCATCATCGGAGCAGTACACCACATAACACTCGCCGCTTTCCAGCGTCACCTCCGGGAAGCTGTAGCGCAGAGGCTCGCTGCGTTTGTCGGACAAAGTGTAGCCGGACAGATCAACAGGAGCATCGGAGTTGTTCATAACCTCGATGATGTCGTAGGTTCCACCGTCCGGGGTTTTGAACTTGGAGTTGGAGCTCATGACCTCACTGATGATCAGCTCCGGCAGCACCAGGGCATCCAGATAGGAAGCGTAGCCGTGTTCGGTGTTAGGGAAGCCCGGGGTAGGATAAGGGCAAGCTCCAGACGCATCGTAAGATTCGCCGTTTTCAGACAGGGGATAGGTCAGCTGGGAAAGGACCTGATCGCCGAGGGCAAGGTAAACCGTTTCGCCGTCGGCTGTCAGATGGAAGGGGTCGTTTTCTTGCAGCACGATGGTCAGATAGCCGCCTGCCGGGATCTCCATGCCGGACAGATCCATCGCTTCTGCCAGCTGTGTGTTATCAGCCAGGTAGTAACCGTCCAGCACAACGGACTCGGATTCCTGGTTGTACAGCTCGATCCAATCCAGCATATGACCCATTACCAGACGCTCATTGTCCGGCATGACTTCGCTGATGACGATGTTTTTGGCTGTAATAGGGGGATCGGTGGGCACCGTGGTGGGCGCGGCGGTAGGCGCGGTGGTCGTACCCTGGGGCGTAGGCCCCTGGTCACAGGCTGTCAGCATGCCCAGCAGCAAAACAGCAGCCAGCAGCGCAGAAAGAATTCGTTTCATACTCCTCACACCTTTTTCTTATTCTTGTGGATAGATTATCGCACATTCGACAGGAAAATGCAAGATGTGACACCGTATCCGCTGAAATTTCCAGCATTGCCATTTGCTGCGGGATATGGTACACTGTAAAAAAAGGAGGGAATGTTATGCCTATATTCTCTTTACAAACGACTTTTCGTCAAATATGGGAGCAGCCCTGCTTCACTTCCTGGCAGCATATGCTGGATTACCGCAGAAACGGAATGCATCCATGGGTAGACGATGTCACCATGGAGCAATTTGGCGCGCGCACAGGCTGGAGCATTCCCCTAATGCTGGAAAGCCTGGAATTTACCCATGCGCGCTGTCAGCACGGGCAGGTGTTTTACCCCATTTATGATACGGCGGCCGACGGCAAGGACAAGACCGGCCTGGCAGCCTTCCCGCTGGAAAAGAAAAGCAAATTTGTGGTGATCGTTCCCGGCGGCGGTTATGGTGCCGTTTGCTCTCTGATCGATGGCTATGCCTATGCCCGGCGGCTCAATGAGATGGGGTATGCGGCCTTCGTGGTGTGTTATCGGGTATACCCTTACACCCAGCCTGCACCCCAGGAGGATCTGGCCCAGGCGGTGCGGTTCATTTTGGAGCATGCGGAGCAGTTCCGGCTGGATCCGGAAGGCTATGCGGTGATGGGATTCTCTGCAGGTGGACATCTGGCAGGCAGCTTCGGTGTGCGGGAGCTGGGCTATGGCGCTTATGGTCTACCCAAACCTGGGGCGATGATGCTGTGCTATCCCGTGATCAGCATGGCACATCCGGCCACCAATATAGGCTCACGAAACAATTTTCTGACGAAAGCGGAGCTGGAGAATGCGGAAATGCTGGACCGCTGGTCCCTGGAGCGGCGTGTCACTGCTGACTATCCGCCCACCTTTGTGTGGCAGTGTGAGGGAGATCCTATGGTCAGTGTGGAGAATTCTGCCCTGTTGGCGCAGGCTCTCCGCTCCCAGGGTGTGGCATGGGAATATGAAGTGTTTTCTTATGCATTCCATGGCCTGCCGGAGCAGGCGGACGAACATGCCGGAAAATGGCTGCAGCGCGCGGTAGATTTCTGGGAAAAACACAGGAGGTAAAGGATGAATCTGAAGACCTATACCATGACGGAGCGGCCGGATAAACGGACGTTGATCACGACTGGCTGCTATTGGTTTGTGGCCTTTTTTCTGCTGCCGATTTTTCTGCTGTATCTGACCTACGGGTTCTATGAGGAAGCACCGGTGCTGGGCTGGGTGCAGATCTGCTATTATGGGATCAATGCCATTTGCACATTCTTTATTTTTCGGGACCATCTGACGGATGGCTGGTTTACCCTGCAGATCGGGGTAAAGAAGGTGCTGTATACGGTACTGGCCTGCGCAGGGATCTTCCTGGCTGCATTCGCGGTGATCCTGCTGCTGGGAACACAGGTGCCGGCATTCATGGATATGCAGCACGCGATTCCGGTATCGGAGCTGGAATTGTTGCTGATGCCTGCGGATCTGGTAAGGACACATCCGCTGTTCGGCACCCTGAGCCTGGTGCTGCTTACGCCCCTGACGGTCAGCTGCCTGCTGTACGGCCTAGGCTTCGCACCTGCCTGTAACGTGCATCCGGGACTGGGATATGCGGTGGTACTGGCGGTGCTGGCGCTGCATCGGGCGCTGAACTATTATACCACAGGCACCATTGAGCTGGAGAATATGCTGTATTGGGTGCAGCTGCCTGCGCACTTGCTGGCCTGTGTCGCCTATCACCGCACAGACACCATTCTCGCGCCTGTTTTATTCCATATGGTCATCAATCTGCTCAGCTGCCTGCTGATCCTGTTTTTGTAAAGCCAACCGGCGGATCCCATCGGGACCCGCCGGTTTTTATGAGACAAGTACGGAGTTCGGTCGATCGTGCAGCGGCCATGGGCGATCAACCCCAGGGCAATGTTACAGAGGACCTTGTTTGATGAGGATATTTCCGCCTGCGTCGGCGTCGCCTTCGATACGGGTGCATTCAATGCTTCCACCGGCGTCTACATCGCCGCTGACATTGGCGCAGGTCACACTTCCCCCGGCATCTACATCGCCACTGACATTGGAACAGATCACTTTACCTCCGGCATCCACGTCACCGTATACATGTCCGCAGGTCACACTCCCCCCGGCATCCACGTCGCCGCCTACATCACCGCAGGCTACGTTCTCCCCGGCATCCGCATCCCCGCCTATATTTTGGCAGTTTACATTTCCGGCGCAGATCACATCACCCTCCACATGGCCGCACTGCATGGACACCACGCTGAGTACCCGCGTTACCCGCTTCGGATATCCGCAGCGCAAATCCTTTTCCGCCAGACAGGCCGCGATCAGCTTGTGCCCCAGGTACATGACTACCCGGAGATCATCATCGTTTGGCCAGGGCAGATGATCGATGGTCTGCTCAGACTGCGGAGCGGATCTCTCTCTCCCGAAGAGTGCATCGATGGAGATGCCGAAAATGTCGGCCAATTCCGGTAAAAGCTGAATGTCCGGGCAGCTTTGATCGGACTCCCACTTAGATACAGCCTGGTTGCTGATATGTAATTTCTGGGCCAGGGCTTCCTGGGTAATACCCAGACGTTTTCTGTATTCCGTGATGCGGTTTCCTATTGTCATAATGCTGTTCCTCCCCAATTTGTTTGCAGCTGCTGAAAAAAACGTAGCACATCCGCTTCATAAATGCAATCAAGAGCTGGTTGAATCCGTAAGATTTCGTTCCAACCAGCAGTTGGAAAGGCTGTTTCTTAAGAATTCTTAAGCTGCCTTATGGGATTCTTAATTGGACGCAAGCTTCCTCCGGCGGTATAATACCCCTGTCGAAGGAACTGGTAAAAGGAGGAAATTGCTATGGACTGGATGGAGTTGCTGCGTTTATTCAGCAAGGGACTGATGATCTTTGTGTCGGTCTATTATTGGTATCACTTTGGTTATCTGCTGCTGCCCCATCTGCTGCGGCCGAAAGCCCACAAGCCGGAAAAGCTTCACCGCTACGCAGTGCTCATCGCGGCCCGCAACGAAGAGCAGGTGCTGCCCCACTTGCTGCGCAGCATCCAGGCCCAGGATTATCCGTCGCACTTGGTCACCACCTATGTGGTTGCCGATAACTGTACCGATGAGACCGCCCGGGCAGCCCGGGAGCTGGGTGCGGAGGTGCTGGTGCGGCATAATCGGGAAAAGGTAGGCAAGGGCTATGCCCTCCACGATCTGCTGGAGCACATCAGAGCGATTGGGCAGTGGGAGAGCCATGATGTATTTTTGATCTTTGATGCGGACAATCTGCTCTCACCGGATTATATCCGCAAGATCAACCAGACCTGCTGCGACGGCTATGAGGCCTTCTGTGGCTACCGCAATTCCAAGAATTTTGGATCCAACTGGTTGACCTCCGGATATAGCCTGGTGTTTCTGCATGACTGCGTCCATATGAACCGGTCCAGGATGCTGCTGGGAAGCTCCTGCATCGTCAGCGGCACCGGCTTTGGCTGCACCCGGCAGGTACTGGAGCGCTGCGGCGGCTGGAATTTCTTCACCTTGACGGAGGATACCCAGTTCAGCTATTGGTGTGCCGCCAACGGTATCCGGGTAGGCTATTGCAAGGAAGCCGTGCTTTACGATGAGCAGCCAACCGGTTTTTGCCAATCCTGGCGGCAGCGTACCCGGTGGGTGCAGGGCAGCTTCCAGGTAGCGGTCAAGTGCGGGCCTTCCTTGCTGAAGGGACTGCTGCGGGGCAGCTATGCCTGCTACGAATGCTTGACCATGTCCTTGTGGGGTTATGGTCTGGCGGCACTCAGCGCGGTTTTAAACCTGGTGACGGTCCTGCTCAGCTACGGCGGACAGGCCTGCGCGCTGGCGTTTGCCAACACCCTGCTCAGCGCCTACGGATCACTGTTTTTGATCGGCGCGCTGACACTGCTGACCCAATGGAAACAGATCCGGGCAACCGCGACGCAAAAGCTTGCTTCTTTGCTGACATTTCCCCTGTTCATGATGACCTTCGTTCCGATCGCGATCGCAGCGCCTTTTACCAAATTCCAGTGGAAGCCCATTCATCACAAGGTGGCCATTTCTGCAGAAAACTTACTGAAAGAATAGAACTACTTTCTAAATTCCAGTAATTTGTAACAATTAACTGTTTATGTCATTGCGGGGAGGGCAGAGCCCGACGTGGCATGACATGCACCTTTGGAAAATGTACTTTTTTGACGCGCTGAAAGGCCGGGCATTGGGTTGCCCGGCCTTTCAGTGTGGCTTTCGGAGTGAGGAGTGGGACGGTGGCCGTCCATGTGGGGAGCGAGGATACGGCAAGCATACAATGCGTGCCATACAGGGTGCAGAGAGGGAAAGGAGGGTCAAGCCCCCTTACAGAATGGATCGCGCGATCAATTCCAATTTGATTATCTTACAAAAAACAACCCGAAATCACCACTGTGGTCTCAAGGGAGAATTGTAATTAATATGTTGTAGGGCGGGGGCTTGCTCCCGCCGCTAACTCAACAAGCAGCCGCAGCACCCCCGTGCTACGGTTAACTATTCGACGTGTTGGAATTTGTCGAATCGATATCAATCAGTTTTACGATTTAGGCTTAGCATTTTTCATTCTGCATAAAGACCAATTAAGTGTGGAGGCTTTTACTATATCGGCAATTTCCCACAATGTATCAACAACGCGTATTTCTACATTTCTTATCATTAACTCTGCAAACAAATCTGAAACTTTATGTTTTGCTATCGGGACTTGCGGTTTCTTTGAAATATAATATCCAGCTACTTCATCTTGCAATTCAAAATCACTTATATCGAATTCATACAAATATAATGTTGTGTCTTTCATTCTATGAAACCAGTTGTGCTCGATTATAACTGTATGTTTGACAGACGGTGAAGTAAAAAATGATTTTTTATCAACTTCAGTGGTATTCTTGCCAATATAATATGCAACC
Source organism: Faecousia sp. (assembly GCA_045605575.1). Taxonomy (GTDB): domain Bacteria; phylum Bacillota; class Clostridia; order Oscillospirales; family Oscillospiraceae; genus Faecousia. Next base: position 7,433 of record JAZUQE010000002.1, read on the forward strand.
CGCGGACAATCTCTCGGCGTTAAAAAATTAGGAAGTCGTTCTTCATCAATAGCCCATACCAAACCAACAGACTTATCTAAATCATTGCGAGTAGGGATTCGCGGATAGAACACCTCAATATTCGCTTCTTCACTAACATGGAACAGCCTCATTAATAACCTCCTTACAATCACGCCCAAACACCAAATTCTAGTTTTTTAAACTGATTATACCACAGAGATAACATGGTTTTAATATCTGCGGGTGTTTGCGGCGGGAGCAAGCCCCCCGCCCTACATGAATCACGTGTGGCAAGCAGAGCGACTGGCTGTCCACCAGAAGTTGCCCAGGCCTACTAAAATACGAAAGCTGGCAGATCAAAACGATCTGCCAGCTGCTTTGTACTGTTCTTCTCTAAGAACATCCCGCTTTTTTCGGGTAGTTTTTTGGAGATTAATACTGAGTAGGCTCTATGTGCCAGATCTCTTCAGCATACTGCCGGATGGTGCGGTCGGAGGAGAATTTGCCGCCGCTGGCAATGTTCATCAGGCACTTGCGGCCGAAGTTCAGCCGGTCGGCGTAGTCCCGGTTCACACGCAGCTTGGCATCCAGATAGGACTGGTAGTCCAGCAGCAGGAAGTAATGGTCGGCCTTATGCCAGTGGGTGCCGTCCAGCAGAGCGTGATACAGCTCCCGCTGATCGTCATCGGTGGGAACGGTGCCGTCCACCAGGGTATCGATGACCCGGTGCAGCCGGGAGTCGATATCATAGATGCCTCGTGCGTGGTAGCTGTCCTTCTGGGCATTGATCTGCTCTACGGTGTGGCCAAAGATATAGTTATTCTCTATGCCGGCTTCCTTGACGATCTCCACATTGGCACCGTCCAGGGTACCCAGGGTCACTGCACCATTGAGCATCAGCTTCATGTTGCCGGTGCCGGAAGCCTCCGTGCCTGCGGGAGAAATCTGCTCGGAGACATCCGCGGCGGGAATGATGTGTTCGGCGTAGGAGCAGTTATAGTTCTGGACAAATACGACCTTCAGCTTGTCGGACACGGCGGGATCGCTGTTGATCATCTTGGCGATCCGGTTGATATAGCGAATGATCGCCTTGGCACGGGCGTAGCCGGGAGCAGACTTTGCACCAAACAGATATACGGTGGGATGGAAGTCGGTCAGACTGCCGTCCTTCAGGCGGAAGTAGATGTCTACGATGCTCAGAGCGTTCAGCAGCTGGCGCTTGTACTCGTGCAGACGCTTGACCTGCACATCGAACATAAAGTCGGAGTTCAGATGGATACCCTCGCGCTTGGCTACCACCTCGCACAGCTGTTCCTTCTTAGTGCGTTTAATGGTGTTGAACTGGCGCACCATGTCATCGTCGATCATGGGCTTCAGCTTTGCCAGCCGGTCCAGATCGTTCAGGAAGTCGCCGCCGATGCGGTACTTGGTCATCTGGGTCAGTTCGGGATTGCACAGGCCCATCCAGCGGCGGGGGGTAATGCCGTTGGTCTTATTCTGGAACCGCTCGGGATAAACCTCGTACCACTGCTTGAAGCAATCGTCCTTCAGGATCTGGGAGTGAATCTCGGCAACGCCGTTGACATAGCTGCCTACATAGATGCTAAGATTGGCCATATGGGCAGTGTTATCCCGGACGATGAACAGATGGGGATGCTCAGCTTTCAGCTTAGCGTCCAGGCGCAGAATGATGTCCACGATCTCCGGAACTACGCTGCGCATCAGATTCAGATCCCACTTCTCCAGAGCCTCACTCATAACGGTGTGGTTGGTGTAAGAGAAGGTCTTCTGAGCAATGGCGAAGCTCTGGTCAAAATCCATGCCCTCCAGCATCAGCAGACGGATCAACTCCGGGATGGACATGGCGGGGTGCGTATCGTTCAGCTGCACGGCGTAGTAGTCAGCGAAGTGGCTCAGGTCGGTGCCGTGGGCACTCTTGTAGACCCGCATCATATCCTGCAGAGAAGCAGAGGACAGTACATACTGCTGCTTGATGCGCAGGCGCTTGCCCTCGACAGTGGAATCGTTGGGGTACAGAACACGGGTGATGTCCTCAGCCTTGTTCTTTTGTGCCAAAGCACGCAGATAATCCTGGTCATTGAAGGCGTTGAAGTCCAGTTCTTCCTCTGCCTCACACTGCCACAGACGCAGGGTGCCGATATTTTCGGTGCCGTAGCCGATCACGGGTACGTCGTAGGGAACGGCCAGAACGGTATGGTCGGGGAAGCTGACCTTCACCGTATGGTTATAACGGCGGTAGGACCAGGGATCACCGTATTTGCTCCAGTCGTCGGCATTTTCTTTCTGGCTGCCGGCGTCGTCGATGCTCTGCTTGAACAGGCCGAATTTGTAGCGCAGGCCGTAGCCGGACAGAGGAATATTGGTGGAAGCGGCACTGTCCAGGAAGCAGGCGGCCAGACGGCCCAGACCGCCGTTGCCCAGAGCGGCATCTTCAATGTCCTCCAGCACGGCAAGATCCACGCCACGCTCGGCGAAGAGCTGCTTCATCTCGTCCAGAATGCCCAGGTTGTACAGGTTGGAATACACCAGTCGGCCGATCAGGTACTCAGCGGAAATATAGTAAGCCTTTCTGCTGTGCATACGGGTCTTCTTGCAATGGCTCCAGGTATCGCTGATGGCCATCATCACCGCTGTGCCCAAGGCCTCGTGGAGCTCCTGGGGGGTAGCCTCCTGCAAAGACACGTCATAAGTGTACTTCAGCTGGGCTTCCGTCCACTTCAGGATATTCACACAATTATAGGTCATAGTTTCGATTCTCCATTCTAAAATCAAACAGCTGATTCTCAGCCGTTGGTTTCAAGCTGATTGCCCAGACGGCCATATAGGGCCGTCAGGCGGCGGATCCGGGCTGCCAGAGAGGGATCCATGCAACGGTCATCGGCACGCCAGGTCCAGTTATCCAGAGACAGAGTGCCGGGGAAGTTCATACGGGCTTCGCCGCCCAGATTCAGATAGTCGGGCATGGGAATGATGCAGGTATCGCATACAGTGCTCATAGCGGTGCGGATCATACCCCAAACCAAGCCTTCTGCTTCATTCAGACACATGTACTCCTTGGCATAGGCAAGTGCGTCAGCGGACGCGGTTTCCAGCCACTGCCGGGTGGTCATATTATCATGGGTCCCGGTATAGCATACGGCGTTGGGTACGTGATTGTGCGGCAGATATTCGGAAGGCTCCCGGGAGTCAAAGGCAAAGCCGATCACCTTCATGCCAGGCAGGCCGGAATCGTCCCGCAGTGCCAGTACCTCAGGGGTCATAAAGCCAAGGTCCTCCGCGATGAAGGACAAATGAGGCAGCTGCGCCTGCAGGGTGCTGATCAGATCCATGCCGGGGCCTTTGACCCAGTGGCCGTTGCGGGCGGTGGCATCGCCGTAAGGAACGGACCAGAAAGCCTCAAAGCCGCGGAAATGGTCTATGCGGATCACGTCATACAGCTTGCCGGCAGCAGCCATCCGGCGGACCCACCAGGCAAAGCCGTCCTTTTTCATGAGATCCCAACGGTACAGGGGGTTGCCCCAAAGCTGACCATCCTCGGAAAAATAATCCGGGGGACAGCCTGCCACTGCGGTGGGAGCCAGATTTTCGTCTAACTGGAACAGCTCCGGATTGGCCCAAACATCCACACTGTCCAGCGGGACATAGATGGGCACATCACCGATGATGGAAATGCCTTTGGATTTGGCATAGGCATGCAGCGCATCCCACTGCCGGAAGAACAGGAACTGCACAAAGCTGTAGAACCGGATCTCGTCCTGCAGCTCCTGCCGTGCGTTCCACATAGCGTCGGGCTGACGGTGCTTCAGGTTATTTTCCCACTCATACCAGGGCTTGCCGCCGGTCTTGGCTTTTAAAGCCAGGAACAGGCAGAAGTCAGACAGCCAGGCGCTGTTGCTGCTGCGGAAACGATCAAATTCCTCACTGCCGGCAAACCGGCTGTAAGCCTTGCGCAGCAGAGATGTACGGTTATTGTACTGAATGCCATAGTCTACACGGTCATTATAGCTCCAGGTGATCGCATCGGGTTCGCCGGGCAGCAGAAGCCCTTCTTCTACCAGCTTGTCCAAATCGATCAGGTAAGGATTCCCTGCGAAGGAGGAACAGGACTGGTAGGGGGAATCGCCGTAGCCTGTAGGAGACAGGGGCAGGATCTGCCAGCAGCTCTGACCGGCGGATTTCAGAAAATCCACAAAGGCATAGGCATTTTTTCCCATGGAGCCAATACCGTACTTTCCAGGCAGAGAAGTGATATGCATCAAAATACCGCTTTGGCGCATTGTAGAAACTCCTTTCATCTATCACTGCACACAAAGAATGGCGGCCCAGGCCGCACAAGCTTTGTATCAGGAAAACATAACAATACAAAATAAAGGATAATATAAAAATGATGATTTGTCAAGATGCAGAGCAGATCTTGCCTGGTTGCAAAGGTTTGACGGTATTGGCAAACCGGATTTTGTAGTACAGCTCTCGCGATCAGACACCCTGGGTATAAAAGAAACCGCCCGGAAGGGCGGCTTCTTATCGAGTATATGTGATTTAAGCTTCCAGGTTAATGCCGGTCTCTTTGCTGAAGACGTGGCAAACATTGCCGCCAAAGGTATAGTTGACAGCTGTGCCGCTGGACAGGGCAGATACCTGAGCGCCGGTCATGTTCATGGTGGAAACAACGATGACCACATCACGGTCCATGCTGGACACGTGCAGGTGGACGGAGGAGCCCATCATTTCGCTGACGTCGATCTTAGCAGAAACGCCGCTTTCAGACAGAGAAATGTGCTCGGGACGGACACCCAGAGTGATCTCCTGGGGCTCGACCTTATTGGCAGCCAGAGCGGCCTGCTTCTCATCGGACAGAGCAACAGTGTACTCACCCAATGTGACAGAGTACTTCTCGCCTTCCTTGTTCAGCTTGGCATCGAAGAAGTTCATCTGGGGGGCGCCGATGAAGCCTGCAACGAACAGGTTGTAGGGATGATTGAAGACCTGCTGAGGTGTGCCGATCTGCTGGATAAAGCCGTCCTTCATGATGACGATACGGTCGCCCAGAGTCATAGCCTCGGTCTGGTCGTGGGTAACGTAAATAAAGGTAGTATTGATCCGCTCACGCAGCTTGATGATCTCCGCACGCATCTGGTTACGCAGCTTGGCGTCCAGGTTGGACAGAGGCTCGTCCATCAGCATGACCTTGGGGTCACGAACGATGGCACGGCCAATGGCAACACGCTGACGCTGACCGCCGGACAGAGCCTTAGGCTTACGGCCCAGGTACTGGGTGATGTCCAGGATCTCAGCGGCTTCCTTGACCTTGCGGTCGATCTCAGCCTTGGGGGTGTGACGCAGCTTCAAAGCAAAAGCCAGGTTGTCATACACGGTCATGTGGGGATACAGAGCGTAGCTCTGGAAGACCATGGCGATGTCGCGGTCCTTGGGAGCCACGTCGTTGACCAGACGGTCACCAATGTACAGCTCGCCTTCGGAAATCTCTTCCAGACCGGCGATCATACGCAGGGTGGTGGACTTGCCACAGCCGGAAGGACCGACCAGAACGACGAATTCCTTATCAGCAATCTCCAGGCTGAACTCCTGAACGGCCACAACACCCTGATCGGTGATCTGCAGGTTGACCTTCTTTTCCTCGTCGACGACCTCGTCCTTCTTCTTTTTCTTCTTGGCCTGCTTGGCGTCATCTCCATTGAACGGATAGACCTTCTTGATGTTTCTCAGGGACAGATTTGCCATACTTTCCGACTCCGGACATACCTACCATGTCGCGTATGTCCTCGCGACCGCCGGGTAAAACAGCGGAAGCATTACGACAGGTCTCCACACTGCCGCACCGCGAGTCTGACGGGTTTATGTTTTCCTCCTTTTTTTACGCATGCAGCCTATTTTGTGGAGTAGAATGCATACGTTCGGATGCATATATCATACCACAAGTGGCCATGGGGTGCAATGGTGGTTTTTCACAGTTTTTTTGCTTCATCTTTAGGCATTTTGACAGCAATCTCCAGGATCCACGCGCTTGTATCCTTTGTATCAAGCATCACAACCAGGAAATACAAATTTCAGTTTGTCGGTGTGTTTTACACACCGACAAACCGTAGGGACGCCCTGTTGCGGTGCCCGGCAGATGCTACGCCCGACAAAGCGGGCTTGCATCTTGCCGACCGCTGCCACTCGCTCCCCTCCCTTTTTCCGCC
>JAZUQE010000003.1:0-23089 GCA_045605575.1 Faecousia sp.
TATTTAGATTATTACAATAACAGGCGTATCAAGGCAAGATTAAAGGGCTTGCCGCCTGCTTTACACAGACAGCAAGCCCTCTTGGCGGCTTGAACAATTTGAGTTAGTAATATTTGTCTAACTTTTTGGGGTCACTTCAGAGCCGGGGCTGTTGGTTTTATATGCCAAAGTAACGCTTGGCGTTATAGAAGCTGATGCTTTCGACGATCTTTTTCAAGCTGGCGTCGATATTGGGATACTCGCCATTTTCCACCCAGGTGCCAATGAGGTTGCACAGGATGCGGCGGAAGTAGTCATGGCGGGCGTAACTGAGGAAGGACCGGGAGTCGGTGAGCATTCCCACAAAGTTACCCAGCAAACCCAGATTCGCCAGGGACTTCATCTGCTCTTCCATGCCGGACTTGGTATCATTGAACCACCAGGCGGAGCCGTGCTGGATCTTACCGGGGATGGAGCTATCCTGGAAGCAGCCAATGAGCGTACCCAACTGAGCATTGTCCGCAGGGTTCAGAGAGTACAGGATGGTCTTGGGGCACTTACCTTCGTAGTCCAGCGCGGACAGGAGCTGGGCAATGGCGCCGCCGCAGGTATTCTGGGCGATGGCGTCTACGCCGGTATCCGGGCCCATGGTCTCAAAGATCCGTCGGTTATTATTACGCAGGCAGGAATAGTGCAGCTGCATAGCGATCCCCAAGCGGTGATAGGCTTTGCCCAGCGTCAGCAAAATCACAGTCTGGTAGCCCTCGATTTCCTCTGCTGTCAGCTTCTCTCCACGCAGAGCCTTCCGGTAAACGGCATCTGCCTGCTCCACAGTGTAGTCTACAAAGGGAACATAGTCCAAGCCATGGTCAGAGGCCTTGCAGCCACGCTGCGCGAAGAACTCCAGCCGCTCCACCAGTGCATCCAGCACCTCCTGCATAGTAGCTAAGGATTCCTTGCCCACGCTCTTAGCCAGCTGGGTCATATATTCGGCCCAGCCGCCCTTATGGATGTTCACAGCCTTATCGGGTCGGTAGGAAGGGCCGACGATTGCGGTCATGGTGGGATCCGCAGCCAGCTTTTCATGCCACTCCAACGTATCGATGGGGTCGTCAGTGGTGCCGATGAAAGCAACATTAGCCTTACGGATCAGACCACGGGCAGTCATATCCGGATCCTCCCGGAGAAGCTTGTTGCAATGCTCCCAGATCCGGGGGGCGCTTTCCACTGTCAGAGGCTCATACACGCCGAAAAACTGCTGCAGCTCCAGATGGCACCAATGGTACATCGGATTGCCGATGGCCATTTCCAGCGCCTCGGCCAGCTTCACAAACCGCTCGTAGGGATCCTGATCTCCGGTAATATACACCTCGTCGATACCGTGAGAGCGCATCATGCGCCACTTATAATGGTCACCGAAGTAGCTGCCATCGGAATTCTTGCCACCCAGCCAGACTTCCACAATATTGTTGAAGCGGCGGTCCTCATAGATCTCCTTCGGGCTTAAGTGACAGTGATAGTCTGCCAGAGGCAGGCTGCGGGCATAGTCATGATACAGGTGCTTGGCAGTGTCGTTGGTGAGAATAAAATCCTTGTCCATAAACGGTTTCATAAAAAAGCTCCTTTTCGGTATTATCTGCGGGGCTGAATATACAAAGCATGGCTGGGGGCTTCCGGACGAGCATGTACGCCGGACACCAGGCCCAGCATGGCGTATAGAGACAAAATGGAGCTGCCGCCATAGCTGATGAACGGTAGTGTCAGACCAATAACCGGGGTGACGCCGATACACATACCCACATTACTGATGATCTGGAAGATCAGAGCTGCTGCAGCGCCGTAGCAAACCATACGGCGCAGGTAGTCCTGGCTGCGGTTGCCCACATGGATACACCGGGCCACGATCAAAAACAGCAATACCAGCACAAAAATACAGCCGATAAAACCCAATTCCTCGCCAATGGCAGAGAAAATATAGTCCGTATGCTGGGCAAAGAGCTCACCGTTTTGGGTACGGTTGCCGTTAAACAGGCCCTGGCCGCTCCAACCGCCGCCGGTAAGGCTTCGCAAGGATCGCACCGCATGGTAACGTTCGTCAATGCCCTCCGGGTCAATATTCGGGTTGATCAGCACCTCCAAACGGTTTTTCTGGTGATCACCCAATACGTGATCCCACAAAAAAGGCCAGATCGCCACAATGCCGCCTGCAGCAATGGCATACCAGATCAAACTGACGCCACCGGCAAAGGTCATGCCAATGAAAATAAAAATAAAAATCAGAGAAACGCCGGCATCCTTGGATAGCACCATATTCAGTCCGACCAGCAAGCCCAAGTGGAACACCATGTGCATGACCGAGGGGATCGACGAAATCTTACTTTGGTGTGAAGACATGACCGAAGCCATGATCACGATAAAGGTGATCTTACAAATTTCCGCAGGCTGGATATCAACCGGCATCAAGGGCAGCTGCAGCCAGCTTCGGTTACCGGTATCCAGGTCCGTGCCGAAGGGGATCAGCAGCAGAAGCAGGAATGTATTAAAGGCCACCAGAATGATCCGGTGCTCCGACATAAAATCCACATCAATAGACGAAATAATAATATACAGGAATACACCGATCATGGCGGCCGCTGCCTGAATGATGACGTAACGGACACTGCCGCGGTAATTGTTGGTACTGGCGATCATCACAAGGCCAAAAATAGTCGTTGCCAGGCACAGAAGCAGCAGCACGATGTCGCCCTTGCGGAAGAAGTTTTTCAGTTCCTGAAAGTATTGGCGCATGGCACCGCCTCCTTTACCGACTTATTATACCACTGATTGCACCAAAAGTAAAGCACAAGGCACGCACCGAAATTCGATGCGTGCCACAAAATATGCCATTGTTTACAGCCTACACAATCTGCAGGCCGGCAGATTGCAGGATCTGCCTTGCGCAAGCAAGCTCCTCTTCCGATGGAAGGCTACCGGGAAGGGTATTATTCATGTCCAAAGCCCTGTATTTAGAGCCTGCATAATTGTGATACGGTAGTACTCTAACCTTAGTCATATGCCGCAATTTTTTCAAAAATTTCGCGATTTTTCCGATTTGGTCCCCGTTTTTCTCCGGAACAAAGGGAATTCGGATCTCTGTTTTTATACCGCAGCTGTCCAAATACAGCAAATTTCGCAAAATCAGCCGGTTGCTTTGACCTGTACAGGCAATATGCACATCCTCATCCAGAGCTTTTATGTCATACAAAAAGATGTCCGTGTAAGGTATGACCGCATCCAGCGTCTGCCGGGACACAAAACCACAGGTATCCACCGCAGTATGAATCCCCTCCTGCTTCAGCCTCCGCAAAAGCTCCACGCAAAAAGCCGCCTGCATCAGACACTCACCGCCGGACAGGGTCACCCCGCCGCCAGAAGCTTCATAAAAGTCCCTGTCTTCCAAAAGCTGGGGCAGCAGCTGCGCAACCGTCGTTTCTCTGCCCTGAAACACCAGCGCGCCGCTGGGGCAGGCCGCTTCACACTGCCCGCAGCCGATACAAAGCGCACGCTCCAACACATGCCCCTTTTCGGTCATGCTGTGGGCGCTCTGCGTGCAAGCGGGAATGCAGCTGCCGCAATGGAGGCATTTATTCTCATAAAAGGCCAATTCCGGAGTAAAAGCAATACCTTCCGGATTGTGGCACCAAATGCATTTCAGCGGGCAGCCCTTAAAAAACACAGTGGTGCGAATGCCGTCTCCATCATGAATAGCGAAGCGCTTGACCTCCAAAATCCTTGCCACATTCTGATTCTCCATAGAACGATCCCCCGCCGTGGCAACTAAATTTGAATGTTTTCCGCACGAAGAATATAGGCATCCTGCTCTTTTTTATCCAGCCGATTCCACAAAACATTCCAACCGCAGACGCGCACCTGCAGATTGCGGTATTTCTCAGGATTTTTCTGGGCATCCCGGAGCGTATCCGCACTGAAGATATTGAAGTGAATAGAGGCGCCGCCCCTGTTCATATAGGTCATCAGCACCCCATGCAATGCGGTCAGGCCGTCCTCTCCCTGCACGGCAGAGGGGTGAAGCATAGCATCCAGGCAGAAACCGCCATTGCACAGCACCGTGTCGATCCGGGTAGCGGAGCGGATCAGGGCCGTGATGCCGTTGCGATCCGCGCCGGGGGCGGGCGAGGCGTTTTTGGAGGTCTCACCTCCGGCCTTTCTGCCGTCGGGGGTAGCCTTGGTCCGGTTGCCGTGGATCACGAATGTCCGGGCAGAGTGCAGCTCCAGATTGGTTCTGCCGCCATGGGAGTTGATGCGGCCGGTGAGCCTGTCATGGACAAAGCGAACAATGGCGGCGGCGTAGCTATCGGCCATCTCATCGCCGTTGCCGTACTTATGGCGGCAGTTCAGCGCCTTCATCCGCAGGTTCTCGTAGCCCAACCAATCAGCTTCCAGGGCCGCCTTCAGCTGGGCCATGGTGACGGTTTTCTCTTCAAACACCAGTTCCCGCACAACCATCAGGGAATCCACCGCGGAGCCCAAGCCGTTGATCAAAGAATCGGTGGTATTTTCAATTCCACCGTCCAGGGCATCGGTCATGGTGCGCATACAGGCCGGGATGGTGGCAGAAAACAGCAGGGAGGGATTGACCTCCTCCACCAGGGTCTCCATGGCGTCAAATATTTTCATGTAGCAGCCAATCAGATATCCAAGCTGTGCCAGGTAAGCCTTGTAAAACTGTTCAAAGGTGTCAAAGGTGGTGGCATCTCCGGTTTGCAGGCCCATTTGCTGACCATTGACGGAATCAAAGCCATTGTCTATCACCCAGCTAACGGGCTTTAGCAGATTAAAATACTGCAAAGATATGCCGATATCCTTACCCTTAGCCTTATACTCATAGCAGCCGCTGATGGTAGAATCCACCGCCTCTTCGTAGGTGCAGCCCCGGCTCATCAGGCACTGGGTGATAATATCCTCATTGCAGAAAACGATACTGCTGACACCATGGCGGATCATCTCCAGGGCTTTCAGCAAAAAGTCACGGGGCGTGGACTTACTGACCTTGATCTGGATCTTCGGGCAGTAGATGCCCAGCTTGTCGTACACATCCAGGATCCAATAGGACAGTTCGTTGACCCTGGTGGTTCCGTCCAGGTTGGTTCCCGCCAGATAGAAGGGCTGGCCCCAATAGTTGTCGATGGCCGCCCACTGCATGAGAAAATAGCCGATCCGTTCGCCCAGCTCTTCTTTTGTCCAGCCGTTTTCCAGATCCCGGCACCAGAAGGGATACAAAGTACCGTCCAGGCCGTAGCCCAGGGAACGAACCTGGTAGTTATCCACGCTTTCGCTGAGCATGAAATAGAGGTAGATCAGCTGCATGGCCTCGTAGGTATTCCGGGGAGCGCCGTCCCGCAGCTGCTTCAAGCATTCCGCAATGGCCGGTGCTTTTTCGAAATCCTTAGTCAGGGCATAGCGATACATTCTGTCCAGCAGGCGGATCACGGCCCGGTATTCCGTTTGGACTCCCAGAAAGAAATCCCGCTGCTTCCGGGTCACATTGCCGGAAGCCTCCAGCTGCGCATAGCAGTCCTCTGCCCGCTTCAGAATGCCCGCAAAGCCAAGTTCCATGAGAGAATCCCAATCCGGGATGGTGTGATCGTAGTCCAGCCAGCCCAGGCCCGCACCGGAATCCTCCAGACTCCGCGCCAGCGCGCTTTCCTCCGGGAAGGCAGCATTCACTTCCCTCTCCCATTTATCCTCTGTAAATTCGGACAGGAGTCTTCCCCAGCTGTAAATGCCCACAAAATAATCGCTTGCATTCACATCAATGCGGGTATTATCCAGAAGATAGGCAAACATTTCTGCCTTGATCACGGGATGGGCCTGCCCCTCCAGCTTTTGGGCCAGGTCAGCCAGCCCGGCCTTGATCTGCTCATCCGTAAGGCCGGTGGCGGCATCGTAGTCATAGCCGTGGTAGGCCATGCGGCGGAAGCCGTCGTAGGGCTTATCCGAATCATGGTATTTTCTTTCAATGGTTGCACGGTCTTCATTTAATGTCTTAAACATAGCGGCACTTACTTTTTATGATTGGTGATTCCATTATAGGATACCGGCACAGCAAAGTCCATTTGTATTCCGAAACCACTTGACTATTTCGATTCAAAATATATACTATAAGTACAAGGAGGTGCGTGAGAATGCTCCAATTCCTAAATCACGATTTCCAGGTGCAATCCTTTGTACAGGCCACGTCGGTTCCCCCACACCTGCGCAATCACCTGCACAAAAACAGGCCAAATCACGGCTTGGCCCTGCATCTTGGGGGGATCAAGCGATATAGGTTCGAAGAATACCCGGAAGTAATAACAAGCAAAAACTGCATTATCTATCTGCCTAAGGGTTCCAACTACGACGTGGATATTTTGGAAGCAAGTCTTTGCTATGCCATAAACTTTGATCTTTTCGAATCTTTGGACTTAGCCCCCTTCTGCTTTGAAGTCAAAAATCTGCATAATTTTCTGACGCTGTTTCAAGAGGCGGAAAGCCTTTGGATCCGCAAACCCACGGGCTATCAAACCAAGTGCAAAGCGCTGCTCTACGAGATCCTGTATGGGATGCAGAAGGAATACGAAGCCCGCTATACACCAAACGCTTACCGGCAGCAGCTGCTGCCGGCTATAGCGTACATTCACGATCACTATACGCAAAATGGTTTGACTATTGGCACACTGGCCACTCTTTGCCACATCAGCGAACCGTATTTCCGCAAGCTGTTCCATCTCTGTTACGGAACTTCACCTTTGAAATACATCAACCAACTGCGGTTGACCCGGGCCAAGGAGCTGCTGGATTTAGGGTATTATTCTGTCAGCCAGGTTGCGGAGTTGACCGGTTTCCAGAGTGACTGCTATTTCAGCCGGGAATTTAAAGCGCACTTCGGTACAGCGCCTTCCAAATACTGCAAACCATAAAAAATTGACCGTCCCGAGAGGGACGGTAAATCTGCTTTTATTTAGGCAAGGTAGACAGCCTTACAGGCCAGCATGGTCATATAGCAGTCCAGCTTGCTGACCAGCTCCATGGGCGCATGCATGCTCAGAACAGGCACGCCTGCATCCACGGTATCGATATTGCGGTTAGCCATGTAGGCCGCCACGGTACCGCCGCCGCCCTGGTCAACCTTGCCCAGAGTTGCCATCTGCCACAGCACACCTGCGTTGTCCAGGGTGGTACGGATATGGCCCATGACCTCGGCGGAAGCATCGGAAGCGCCGCCCTTACCCCGGGAACCGGTGTACTTGCAGATGGACACGCCGTAGTTCAGGAAGCTGTTGTTCCGGCGGTCGCAGGTCTCGGCAAAGTTGGGGTCAAAAGCATTGGAGACATCGGCGCTCAGGCAGAAGGAGTGGGCGAAGCACTCATCCAGGTTGGCACCCAGGCTGTCACAGAGAATACCCATGAAGTACTCAAATGCGTGGCTCTGCATGCCGGATACGCCCACGGAGCCGATCTCTTCCTTGTCCGCCAGGATGCAAACAGCGGTATGGGTGGGAATGCCCATATCCAGCAAAGGCTCGATCTCGGCATAGGCGCAGACCCGGTCATCGTGGCCATAAGCGCCCAGCAGGCTGCGGTCCAGACCGACCTCACGGCACTTGCCGGCTGGAACGATGGTCAGCTCGGCGGAGCGGAAGTCTTCCTCAATGATGCCGTACTTCTCGTTGAGCAGCTTCATCACATGCAGCTTCACCAGATCGCTGCCCTCACCCTCCAGAGGCTCGGTGCCCAGGATCACATTCAGCTGCTCGCCTTCGATGCCCTTGGCCAGGGTCTTCTGCATCTGATCGCCGCTCAGGTGGATCAGCAGGTCGGTAACATAGAATACGGGGTCGGTGTCATCCTCGCCGATGGTCACAGTGACCACGGTATTGTCCTTGCGGTAGACTACGCCATGGATGGCCAGCGGCACTGCGGTCCACTGGTACTTCTTAATACCGCCGTAGTAGTGGGTCTTGAAATAAGCGATCTCGTCCGTCTCATACAGAGGATTGGGTTTCAAGTCCATGCGGGGAGAATCCACGTGGGCGGCGCAGATGTTTGCACCCCAATTCAGGGATTCGCTGCCGATGACGGCCAGTAGGATGCTCTTATCCCGGTTATTGTAGTAGACCTTATCGCCGGGCTTCAGCTCCATGCCACGCTTTAAGGCTTTAAAGCCATGCTCTTCAGCGGCAGCAACTGTCCAGGCGGTAGCCTCACGCTCGGTCTTGCAGGCATCCATAAATGCCATATAACGCTTGCAGTAGCTTTCCATTTCTGCACGCTGTTCGGCGGTGAGCTTGGTATAGCCGTTCTTGCGCTCGGCAAGCAGGCTCTGACGCAGTTCTTCCGTAGTCATAGTATTGGTCTCCTTTTTCGGTTTTTTACTCTATTATAGCCAGATGTCGGAAAAAAGCAAGGCATTTATCCCGGAATTCTTCACGGCTTCCGGTGTTTTCCAGGGTATGATCGCAAAGATTTACAAAATCTTCATTGCTTTTCTGAGCTTCGATCCGCTTCTCGGCATACTCCCGGCTGATCCCCTCCCGGGCCATGAGCCGGACCACGCGGTCTTCTCTGGGCGCTGTTACCGCCACAGTGGTATGGCAAAGCTCTGACAGGCCACCCTCAAACAGGCCAATGGCATCGATAGCCACCAGTGTGGGGACCGGCGGCAGCAGCCGCAGCACCTGTTCTTTGACTGCCCGATGGGTAATGGCGTTCAGATCCAGCAGCGCCTCTTCATTTGAAAAAACAATGGCTCCCAACTGTTTGCGCTGCAAAACCCCATCCGCCACCGTGCCGGGGAACCGGGCTTCAATGGCATCGAGCATAGCGTGGTCGGTCTTAAGCAGGTCATGGTAGACCCCATCGCAGTCGATGACAGTGCCGCCCAGACTGCGGATGGCTTCCAGTGCCGTAGTCTTACCGCAGCCGGTGCCACCTGTGATGCCGATCACAAAATTTTCTTTCCGGGCCCGAACATGGGTAAAGCCCGCAGCCTTTTCCAACCGGTTCTGAACCGCAAGCAGCTTACCGCTTCCCACCGGGCAGCGGGCAAAAACAGTACCGATAGCCGGATCGTCCAGCTTTCGCAGAGCATCAAAAAGTCCTGCAAGCAGCGTATCCGGGTCTTCTTCCCGCCCATAGGCCAGCGGCGAGAAGGGAGCGAAAGCCTCCAGTTCCTCTTCAAAACACAGCACCCGGTTTCCGGGCCGGAAATGTTTTTTTACATATTGTGCCGCCGCAGGCAGATCTCCATCTACGATGATAACCCGGCAATCCGGGGCATAATGGCGGTACTTCATACCAGGCGCTTTGACCACCGCATCCCGGTCAAGGGAGGCAACCACCGCCTTATCGATGACGATCTGACCTAAAATACTGCTCAGCTGCTCCAGTGTAATACCGCCGGGACGCAGCAGACGGGGCTTTTCGTCGGTCAGGTCTACGATGGTAGATTCCACACCCACCTGACAGGGGCCACCGTCTACGATCAAAGGGATCTTCCCATCGTGATCATGGCGCACATGCTCTGCAGTGGTGGTGGAGGGCTTACCGGACAGGTTGGCAGAGGGTGCCGCAATAGGCGTACCCGCCAGGCGAATGATCTCTCTTGTGATCTGGCAGTTTGGGCACCGGACACCCACGCTGGGCAGGCCTGCCCGGGTAGAAAGGGGGACCGTATCTTTCGCAGGCAACACCATCGTCAGCGGGCCGGGCCAGAAGGCTTCCGCGAGAAGCCATGCCTCTTTCGGAATACTATGGCACAGTTGCTCCATCTGGTGAGCATCGGCAATATGCAGGATCAGAGGATTGTCCTGGGGGCGACCCTTGGCTTCAAAAATCTTTGCAACTGCCTCCGAATTTAGGCCATCAGCTCCCAAACCATAGACGGTCTCTGTTGGAATTGCCACCAATTCACCCTGTCGGATCAGCTTTGCTGCCGCTTCCGCTGTCCCTGGCTGCATGGCACACAGGACAAGAGTATTCATCAGGCCTTCCTCCTTTGGAGTATGTTAATGAATCATGAATGATGAAAAGTGAATATAGAATCATTGTCCCTGTTTGGGATTCACAATTTATCAAAACGGGAGCAGCGTTATGCTGCTCCCTGTTCTGAAATCACACAATGGGCTGATTGGCTGCCTCGATGATCTGCACGAACTTTTCGGGCACCAGAGAGGCGCCGCCGATCAGGCCGCCATCGATATCGGGCTGGGCCAACAGCTCGTAGGCATTCTTCTCGTTCATGGAGCCACCATACAGGATGGAGATGGCCCGGGCATTCTTGGAAGAATACAGCTTACGAACCACGGTGCGGATGTTCTCGCAAACCTCCTGCGCCTGTGCGGGAGTAGCGGTACGGCCGGTGCCGATAGCCCAGATGGGCTCGTAGGCGATGACCACCTTGCGGATCTTGTCCTCGCTAACACCCTGCAGGCCCAGCTTGATCTGCATAGCGATCCACTCGTCGGTGATGCCTGCCTCACGCTGCTCCAAGGTTTCGCCGCAGCACATGATGGGGATCAAGCCCGCCTCCAGCGCAGCCAGGACCTTGGCATTGACATCGGCATCGGTCTCGCCCATAGCACGGCGCTCGGAATGGCCGATGATCACATACTTGCAGCCGGCATCGGTGAGCATATTGCAGGCGATCTCGCCGGTGTAAGCGCCGGAAGCGTTGGCGTTGCAGTTCTCAGCGCCGATGCCCACGCGGGTCTCGCGCATAGCCCGGACAGCGGCGGGGATGCAGACAGCAGGAACGCACAGGGCGATATCACACCAGCGGCCCTTGGGCAGGATGCCCTTCAGGGTAGCCATGAATTCCTTGGTCTCGCTGGGGGTCTTGTTCATCTTCCAGTTACCGGCAATGACGGTCTTACGGTACTTTCTGTTCATATAGAATACTCCTTATATATGCATCGACAATGCGATGTAAATTTCAAAATCATGTTTATAGAGGCAGATCCTGCATCCGCCGGAAGACATGTGCATGCAGAGGAACCGCCGGGCGGACACGAGGTCCGCCCTACGGTCAGCAACAAAAAACAATCAATTACTTATCCTGCAGACAAGCAATGCCGGGCAGCTCAAGGCCTTCCAGGAATTCCAGAGAAGCGCCCCCGCCGGTGGAAATATGGGTGATGTGGGAGGCAAAGCCCAGCTGCTCGCAGGCAGCAGCGCTGTCACCGCCGCCGACGATGGTCACGGCATCAGAGTCAGCCAGAGCCTGGGCAACGGCAATGGTGCCCTTTGCCAGAGTGGG
Source organism: Faecousia sp. (assembly GCA_045605575.1). Taxonomy (GTDB): domain Bacteria; phylum Bacillota; class Clostridia; order Oscillospirales; family Oscillospiraceae; genus Faecousia. The sequence goes on from JAZUQE010000003.1 coordinate 11,276, forward strand.
GTTCTCAAACACACCCATGGGGCCGTTCCAAACAACGGTCTTAGCAGCCTTGGCAGCAGCAGCAAACTCAGCGCAAGCCTTGGGGCCGATATCCAGACCCATCTGGTCAGCAGGGATGGCAGTGCAGTCCACATACTCAACGGGGATCTCCGCGTCGATGGGGCTGGGGAAGGAAGCGGCAACGGCAGTGTCTACGGGCAGCAGCAGCTTAACGCCCTTTGCTTCGGCCTTAGCCATCATTTCCTTGCAGTAGTCCAGTTTCTCGTTGTCAACCAGGGACTTGCCCACGGTGTAGCCCTGGGCAGCCAGGAAAGTATAAGCCATGCCGCCGCCGATGATCAAAGTGTCCACCTTCTCCAGGAGGTTGTTGATCACGTTCAGCTTATCGGAAACCTTTGCGCCGCCCAGAATGGCAACGAAGGGACGCTCGGGGTTAGCCAGTGCCTTACCCATGATGGAATCTTCCTTCTGGACCAGGTAGCCGGAAACAGCGGGCAAATAATCAGCTACGCCGGCGGTGGAGGAGTGAGCACGGTGGGCAGCGCCGAAAGCATCGTTAACAAAAATGTCGGCCAGGTCAGCCAGAGCCTTGGCAAGCTCGGGGTCGTTCTTGGTCTCGCCCTTGATGTAACGGGTGTTCTCCAGCAGCATCACGTCGCCCTCTTGGAGTTGAGCGGCCTTAGCCTTTGCGTCCTCACCGGCTACGTCGGCAGCCATGATGACTTCCTTACCCAGCAGCTCGCTCAAGCGGGCGGCCACGATCTTCAGGCTCAGCTCGGGCTTCCACTCACCCTTGGGCTTGCCCATATGGGAGCAGAGGATAACCTTTGCACCCTTGCCGATCAGATACTGGATGGTGGGCAGAGCAGCCACGATCCGCTTGTCGGAAGTGATTCGACCTTCCTTGGTGGGAACATTGAAGTCGCAGCGGCACAGCACACGCTTACCGGCTACTTCAATGTCTTCAATGGACTTCTTGTTGTAGTTCATAGTTGTTTCCTCCAAATAGATTTGGTTTTTTTACAATTTCATTTTGCCGTGATCCAGCAGACCCACAAAGCCTGTTTGACGCAGAGCTTCAAACACAGTGATAGCCACCGCATTGCTCAGGTTCAGGCTTCTGGCCTCCTGGCGCATGGGGATGCGGACGCAGCTTTCATAATGCTTTGCCAGAAAGTCCTCAGGAAGGCCCTTCGTCTCCTTGCCGAACATCAGATAGCAGCCATCGTGAAACGCTGCCTCCGTATAGCTGCGGGGTGCCTTGGTAGAAAGGCACCAAAGCTCGCGGACATCATTTTTGGCAAAAAAGTCATCTATGTTCTCATAGTCCCGCACATCCACCAGGTGCCAGTAGTCCAGCCCCGCCCGACGAACGGCTTTTTCCGAGATATCAAAACCCAGCGGACGGATCAGATGGAGCACGCAGCCGGTAGCCGCACAGGTGCGGGCGATGTTGCCGCAGTTCTGGGGGATCTCCGGCTCCAGGAGTACGATATTCAGCAAACAATTTCACCTCAATATACCCAAACACGCCGGGCAGTCCGGACGCTTGCCCGTATATTGTATTGCAAAACTTCCGTAAAATCAACACAAAAATTCGCTTTTTTTGAACTTTTACGAGATAACAAGAAAAGCGGCCCGGGATGGAAGAAATTTGTTGAAAATTGCGAATTTTCCAGTTTCAGGTGGAGGACGGGTGCGAAGCAAAGGCGCGCCGCTGTTTGCGGCGCGCCAAAAAACGCATCCATGTAGGACTCTTTAAAGAATCTCTGTGCGATTCAGTTCATATTTTTCCATGAACTGCTTATACCGGCTCCAATCCAGGGGCGGGTAGCCGCACACGTAGTGATTAAAACCATTACCGCTGTCCGTCTCCCATCGCAGGATCAGAAAACGCTTATCCGAATAGAACACGGGCAACCTGCCGATCACCGTTGTGCTGTTGACCGGAGCTGTGAAATCTTTTTCCAGCAGCAATTCATCTGTCTCTGCGTCCAAAACCCGAAAACGCCCCTGCACCTGCCGTAAAGTATCGTTGCAGGCGCAAAAATCCATATTCCAGTTTTTGATTTCATCCGCGACAATGGTAAAGGGTGCTTGTGAGCGTTTGATATAGTGATAGGCCAGCTTTTTTGTGAAATAGTAATCCACCACCGCATCTGACATCTGCGGCCAACCGTCCAAAAGATTCCACCAAATAATACCGCTTTTATTGGGTCTGCCCGCGCGGATACGTTCAATAAAATACTTCTTCGCCTCGGCCTGGGAGATTTGGGAGGCCAGAATGTAGTCTTCCGGTTCTGACGGTACTTCCCCAAACAGCTGTCTGACCTGTTTTTCCATGAGCATGACACGGCTGTCATTGCCTTTTTGGTCACTGGAATGGAGAATCCACTGGCTGTTATTTTGATAAGGCCACACCTTGTCCGGCGTGATGAACTTTTGGATCGATTCCAAGTGGGGGCATCCGTGATAACCTGTCTCGCTGACAAAGTGGGCAGGATTTTCCTTGTAGAAGCTACTCTTATAATAGTCCCGTGGACCCCAAAGGTGATCTTCCGGGCAATTGCGGATAGATCCGGTCTTGTATACCGCTTCGGAAACATAGGGTGAGCTGGGAAGGAAAGGGCGTGTTCGGTCATTTTGCCGCACCACATCCGGCAAGATCTGGCGAGTGATCCGGTTTTGGGAAGGGTCTATTCCAAATTCCACAGCCATTACATCCACTTCGTTATCGCCGGCCCAAAGAATAATGGAAGGATGATTGCGCAGCTTGCGGATGACCGCCGTTGCTTCCTGCCGCATAAGCGCTTCAAATCGGGCATCCTGGGGATAAAACGCACACGCCATTGCAAAATCCTGCCAGACCATAATGCCGTTTTCATCGCAGAAATCATAAAAGGCGTGGTCTTCGTAAACATTGCCGCCCCAGCAGCGCAGAATATTGCAGCCGATATCCTTTACCAGGGCTAGGGCGGTATCATAGCGCTGGGCATCCCTGCAATGGAATGCATCCAGCGGCACCCAGTTGGAACCTTTGCACAAGATCTCCGTGCCGTTGATCAAAAACCGGAAACATCCGTTCTTTCCGTCTGTCATATCGCTGCGTTCCAGTGCAACCGTGCGCAGACCAAAACGGGCAGTTTCCTCGTGCACCGGCTGGCCGGCGCGGTAGAGTCGGACAGTGGCACGATAGAGATTGGCCTCTCCGTAGCCGTAGGGCCACCAAAGCCTGGGATTTTGAATATCCAGATCTATGTGGCCGACTTTATCGGAGGTCAGTTTTTCTTTTACGTAGAAGTGACTGTCCTCGCAGCTGCCGAACACCTCTATTTCCACATCCTTCAGGTCTTCCCACGCACACGCCAACTGATAAAGCAGTCGGCAGCCGGTTGCGGAACCGGCAAAATAGAGCTGGGAGAACCGCAAGGGGTCTCTCACTTCCAGCTTCACATCCCGCCAAAGACCGGAAGTAACAGCACGGGGCATAATGTCCCAGCCGTAGCTGTGAGGGGCTTTGCGGATAGAGGCAGCTGTAGCAGGATTACACCAGTTTATGAAATTCCCGGCATCATAATCCAGTTTATGGGCAGCGATCACCGGAGATTCAATATGCACAGTTAGGGTGTTTTCCCCATCCACCAGATAGCGGCTGATTTCAAATTCGTGGGCAATAAACATGTTCTCGCTGTCACCGAGCTTTTGCCCGTTGAGATAATAATGGGCGATGCAGTCCACTCCCTCAAAAACCAGAAAGACATTTTCCCTGATTTTCGGACAGGTGAAAGTGCGTTCGTACCACCATTGCCAGTCTTCATAATACTCGGCTTGCCGGATATTCTCGCCCATATAAAGATCCTCAGGAAGATACCCCGCCTTGGAAAGATCCAATTGCACACAGCCGGGAACCGTGGCCGGTAAGGTTATTTTTTTGGGGGACAAAGAACCCTGGCTGCTGCCCGTAAGCTTCCATATGCCGTTTAATAAAATAGTTTCCATGGTACGCATCCTTTCCTTTTCAAAGGTTTCTACTTAAATCCTACGGCATAATTGGAAGGCATGCAACGCAAAAACTGATATGATTATACTATTTTTTCGGATTCTGTTGCAAAATAGAAAAATACCGGATATACTGAACCGGGTGATACATATGGAACAAAACAACCGTCTGCGCCGTCTATGGGCGGAAGAGGAAATTGGCGATGTCCATCATATCGCAGTAACACGCCACGAAATATCTTCCTTTCCTCTGCACTGGCACAACTACTTCGAGTTGGAGATTATCCTGTCCGGTATGGGAAAACACATACTCAACGGCAAAGCATATGACATTGGCAGAGGGAGTGTCTACATTCTGACACCTGTAGACTTCCATGCAGTGGATGCTGTCTCACCTCTGGAGCGGATCAACATTTCCTTTGAAGATGCCTGTTTATCTCAGGAAAACCTAGCATTTCTGTTGACCTGCGATGGGATCAAGTGTCAAAGTCTGGAAAGCGGCGCATTTGACCGCATCGTGATGTGTGCTGAGCTTTTACGCTACGAATGCGAAAGTGGCGGCAGCTGTAAGCAGCAATTGCTGGAATATATTCTCAGTAAGCTGCGGCAAAATATGGGTACAAGCTATTCAAAACCGGCTGACCGGGAGCGGCTGACAGGGATTCAAAAGGCTGTCACATATATGCAGCTTCATTTTCGGGAGCGAATAACCCTAAAACAGCTGTCCGGGATCTCAGGATATAGCGAGACATATTTCAGCGAGCTTTTTCGGAAAACCACCGGCCAGTCCTACATAGACAGGTTACAAACGCTCAGACTACGCTATGCGGCAGTCCTGCTTTCCAATGGCCTGCGTGTAACAGATGCCTGCTATGAATCGGGATTTGGTTCAATTTCCAGTTTCCAGGTGGCGTTTAAGAAAAAATACGGTGTCTCTCCTGGACTGTATAGAGACGCAAACGGCAATTTATTGGATACAGATAGCCGCCTCCATTCAATTGCCCCAAAAGAATAAGGGTTGCCTCCATAGGACAAGGGCGTGCTGCGAATCGCAGCACGCCCTTGTCAGTCCGGATCATTCAGTAAATTGGTGTTTATCATATAGCCCGCATTAGAGCTGCAGGGGCGACTATCAGCCCCCTACAGGATCCACGGAAAGCTGATTTTAATGGTTTATCGTCTGCTGTGCTTTGAAAGGATCAGCGGACTCTGCGGTAGTAGGTTGCCATTTCCAGCTGATTGATGCAGACGATCTCGCCGTCGGTATAGCCCAGCTCCACTTCGATCTCGCCGATGGGCTCACCCTGCATGGTGATCTGGTATACATACCAGGGCTGATCCTCACCCGATGTCTTTTGATAAATGCAGCTGACCGGCAACACCATCTGATACTTCAGCTCCAATCCGGTATAGACCTTCAGCTCCAGGGGATCCCCTATCTTATAATGATTACCCGGAACCGCGAACAGCACCGCTACGGTTCCGTCGGGTCGTTGGATATGGGAGATAGAAAGTAGTTGAATGTCGCGGCTGTCTGTGGAAATATCCGTGGCCGCTTGCAGCTTTTCTGCCTGCTGGGGCGTGACAAAGCACTGTAGGTTCGGCTCACCCAGAAGGGTATAACAAAGGTAAGGCTTGTCCGAATAGAGATTGCGCTCCTTTAAAATGCCTGCATATTCCGCCCGGATCTCCTGGCCCTTGTAATAGCCCAGTACCTGGCCTAGCTGGACCTCACCGCCCGGTTGCACCAGCCAGCGGATGGCAGACGGTTCCTTACACGCCAGTTCCTGATAGGCCTGGGCGCCGGAAACAAAGGTGCCTTTGACACGGACCGACTCGATCACATTTTGCAGCATCACACGGGTAGCTGCCGGTTTGTCGATCTCATGGAGCACAGGATAGACCATTCTTCTTTCCTCAGCTGTTTGGGTATGACGCATCCACAGCGCCACCAAAGGAAACACCAGTATAGCCACCAGCAGCAACGCACCCACAAGCCTCAGAAAGATTCTACCGACTTTCATTGCTCCCCACCTCCCTGCATTTTTAACACGCCCTCTTCCAGAAGAAAAACCTCCTTGGCATCCCGGGCGGTGTACATATCGTGGGTGATCAGGATCACACCCCGCCCCTTTTCATGCTCCCGAAGCAGCAGGTCCATGATCAGCTCCCGGTTTTTAGGATCCAGATTACCCGTAGGCTCGTCTGCCAAAATCAAGCAGGGATCCAGAATCAAGCTTCTTGCAATGGCCACCCGCTGCTTTTCGCCGCCGGACAGGGTCGTCACACGCTGGGAAAGCAAGGGGCCTATATCCAGCAGCTCTACCAAAGTATCCAAATCCTGCACTCTGTTGCGGCGGTTATAGAGGGTGGGCAGCAGGATATTTTCCTTGCAGGAAAGTGTAGGAATCAGATTATAGGACTGAAAGATAAAGCCGATATTTTCCAAGCGCAGCCGGGCATGATCCAGATAATTGCGAATTTTCGTCCCGTTTAGGGTATACTCTCCCCCATCGTAGCCCTCCACCATACCCAGAATATTTAAGAGAGTGGACTTACCGGAGCCGGATTTTCCCACCACGGTCACGTAGCTTTCATTGGTCACTTCCAGATTCACATCGGTCAAAACGGGTCGGGTATAGCTTTTTTGTATATGGGATAGGGTCAGCTTCAGCTCCTTCATGGCTTTAGCCTCCCATCATCAGCTCTGCATAGCCGGAATCGCAGTATTCCTCCTCGCTGATCCCGGACAGGCAGAACACGTCTCCATTGGTGTACAGGACCTCAACCTCACGTTCGCCCAGGTAGATGCCATCCTCCGAGACCAGCCGGACATACCAGGGTTCTTTCTCGTCGGCATACTTTTGGTACACGCAAGAGGCAGGAAGCACCAGCTGATCCGTCAAAACTCTGCCGGTCAGGATCCGCAGATCATCGATGGTCTGGCCATAGGCAAACCGGTCCGAGTGGATGGCCAGGCGGACATCGGTGGTTCCGTCGGCGTTCTTTTGCTGGGAAATGTGGCTGAGGGTAATCTTCTCCCCCTGGTCGCTGACCAGCTCATGGGTAGTTAGAAAGTCCAGCATTTCCCTCTTGACACTTAGCTGCAGCACGATAGGACTGAGCAGCCGGTAACGCAGGTAAGCATCCGAAGAATAAGTATCCATCTCCACCAGGATCCCGGTCTCTGTTGCCAGGACTTCTTCGCCATCCAGAGTGCCCAGCACCTGTCCGACCCGGATCTCGTCTCCGACGGACACGGACCAGCGGATATTGTTTACCTCTTTATATTCCAGCTCCTGATAGGCGTAGGTATCAGACACAAAGGTGCCGCCCAGCTTTACATAGTCTACCACATCCTGCCGCTGGACCTTTACAGCCCTGCCAAAGGCAGTCTGCACATATTCGGGCATTTCCGGGGCAGCGTACTGGGCGATCTCCTGCCGGGAGATCTGAAAAATGATGCCCAGAGGGGCCACCATCAGCACCAGGATCAAAAGCCAGAAAATGCCGGAAATGATCGCTTTCAAAATTTTCATCGTTAACCCTCCTATTCCGCTTTCAGATATTTCACGATCTCCACCCGGGTGGATTGATAGGCAAAGATCAGACTGAACACTGCCGTCAGAGTCAGAGAACATACCAGGAACATGGCAGCTGAATACGGACTGATGTATACGGTCCATTCCGGATATTTGCCGAAGATATCCGGTGTGCTCTCCTTAAAATACTTGTATACAATAAATATGTCTGCCACCAGGAAAACAGAGACTGCGATATTTGCCAGCACCACCAGCAGGCTTTCGTACAAAAACTGCCTGACGATGCTCCAGGCGGAGGCACCCATGGCCCGCTTCACGCCGATCTCAAATTTTCGGTCTGCCAACACATTGGTAAAGCAGCTGTACAGATTGATGCCCAACAGCAGAAGCAGCGCCCCGGCTACGATGGTCTTTGTGCCCATGGTGCTTCGCAGCTCTGCTTTGGCCGCATCCTGCCGGGCATAGATGGCATCCTCTACCCGATAGCCCAGACTATCCGCCAGTTGGTGTACCTGCTCTGGGCTGTCGGTGTGGATGTAAACAAACCGGTCCCAGCAGCCTGCATCCATGGGATCGATCGCCAGTGTATCCGGATTCAGCAGCTTCTGGGATACCAGGATCCGGAAGCCATCCGCTTCCCGATAGAAATGTCCAAAGCGGTCCAGGACAGTACCCACCGGATACACGCCGCTGCCTGTGGCATCCGTATAGCTCCAGCTTCCAGCGGGAACATCCTTACCGATCTCAACGAAATCCACCGCCAGCGGTACCGGGTCTTTCAGCAGACCCACCACCCGAAACGTGTAGGCAAAAAAGTAGCTGACAGGCAGGGTAAAGAGAGGCTGCTCCATTTTGTCCAGCTCCAACGTGCGGTAGATCTCCTCCGGCAGGATCACCTCATCCTCGGCAAGGGTAATATCCGCAGCTTCACGGCCATCCAGCCAGGTGATCCTGCTCATATCATAGGGATCCTGGGGGATGTCCCCCACCCAGGTATGATCCGGCAGGCAGTACACATTCAGATATGTGGATTCCCAGGTCGTATCATCTTCTAAGGAATCCGGGTCATTTTCCCGGTAGGTGTTCTCAAAATGGAAGCTGTAGTTCATTTCGTACCGGTAGATGATATTGAGCCTGGTCTGACCGATCTGGGATGCCTTTTCAAGAAAAGCACCCAACTTTTTATCCCCCATGGTGTCATCGTGAAAATACATCCGCTGCCGGGGTCTGCTCAGGATCTCCTTATGTGCATTGTAGGCCGAAGAATCCGTATACAGCAGATAACCCAAAAACAGGGAAAAGGTCAGAATAATGGTAACGGAAAGGAGGGCATAGCTTTTCAGCGTCCTCCCTACCATCTTCCCCGCATGACGCAGGATAGGTAACAGCTTTCGTTTTGGCACGGTCATTCCTCCTTTGGGAATCATTTTTGAAAGTACTTCCGCTTTTAGTATACTTGTACGTTATTTATTTGTCAATGGCAAATTTCTTTAATTGACATGTATTTGTAAAAGCAAAGTAAAATCACCCGCAAGAATTGACTTTTTCCCGCACATGGGTTATTCTATATTCAATTGGAGGTGATGGCCTTGGGCGGAACGGAAGACGGTATTTCCCTGGAAGAAAACTTAAAGAAAGCTCTGACTGAGCTGCTGATCCTACAGCTGCTTTCCAAAAAAGAAGCCTATATTGGTGAGCTGACCGCGGAATTGACGCGTCGCAGCGGCGGCGTGCTGAGCATTGCATTCCCCTATGGGGCCATCTACCGGCTGGAGCAGGCGGGGCACATTGAAGAATGCGGCAAGCGGTATGCTCCGGATGGACGGCGGCGGCAATATTTCCGCATTACCGAAAAAGGAAACGACTATTTACAGCAGCTGATGGCCATTTACATCCGGTTTTCCGGCGGTGTGGCTGCTGTACTGCAGGGAGGAGGGACCGGCAATGACACCGTGGAATATCTATAAATACAAGCTTTGGTGGAAGCTGATGTGCTTCCCGAAAAGCAAAAAGAAGCTTCTGGATGCTTTCCAGGTCCGTCTCGACGATTTTTTGGAGGACAACCCCTCCCCTACCTTTGCCATGCTGGTGGAGGCTTTCGGCTCACCGGAGGATATGGCTGCCATGCTTACAGCGGACATGGGTGCCAAAGAGCAGGCAGCTTACCGCAGGTTTTCCAAAGCCTTGCAGATCCTGGCTGATGTGGCGGTGGTTGCGCTGGTACTGGTCACACTGTATGTTCTGCTGAATCCGCTGGCGATCCGGATCGTAGACGTAGCGGAGTGGAGCAGCTATACTTACTACTCCCATTAGGTGAACGCCATGCGAAAGTACATTGTATTGGTCTGCTGTCTGCTGCTGATTTTATCCTTTGTGCTGGACGACTATAAGCCGGTAGAGCCGCAGCCCCTGGAGTTCGGATACATTCCCTCCACCCTGGCCGAAGGAATTGAAAAAGACGACATTTATAACATGTGGGTATCTCAGATCGATCTGACCCGATACATCAAAAACGACTTCCGGGTTTTGGGATCTTTTCGCATGTGGATCACCTTCATCTATGACGATGACAGGTTCTGCTCCACCTACAGCTACCGGCTGGGAGATTATCACGAAGCTTACGGCTGGAAGCTTTATGAAAAAGGGGTAACCACCGAAGGGAGCACCATCACCATCCATATGGAGCTGCGCAAATTCATTTTCCGGATCCCCTGCTCTGTTACCATCACCTGCGACAAACAAGGAAATATCCTCTATGAATAAAGGGCGGTTTTCCGCCCTTTTTAATTGTATGCAACAGCAGTTTTTGGGTAGTAAGGCTGAGAATCGATTGACTTTTTCAGAAAACTATGCGATAATGAACAGGTTATAAAGGTCTATTGCGCCCACTGGTCGTAATAGCAGAAAATCAGAGAATCAAAGGGGATATGAACTATGTTCCAATCCAGAACCCATACCTGCGGCGAGCTGCGGCTTTGCGACGCAGGAAAGCATGTTACCATCGTCGGCTGGCTGGAAAACGTCCGCGAGGTCGGCTCCAACTTTGCCTTCTGTGTGCTGCGTGACTACTACGGCACCACCCAGGTGGTCATCGAGAACGAGGAAATGATGAGCCTGATTAAGCCCATCAACAAGGAATCCACCATCTCCGTGACCGGCACCGTCCGGGAGCGGGAAAGCAAGAACCCCAAGCTGCCCACCGGTGAGATCGAAGTGGTGCCCACCGAGATCAAGGTGCTGGGCAAGTGCCGCCACAATCAGCTGCCCTTTGAGATCAACAAGAGCAAGGACGCAGACGAGAATGTGCGCCTAAAGTACCGCTATCTGGATCTGCGCAATCCGGCGGTGAAGAGCAATATCGTCCTGCGCTGCCAGGTGGTGGCCGAGCTGCGGCGTCTGATGACCGAAAAGGGTTTTCTGGAGATCACCACTCCCATTCTGACCGCTTCCTCTCCCGAAGGTGCCAGAGACTATCTGGTGCCCGCCCGGAATCATCCCGGTAAGTTCTACGCTCTGCCCCAGGCTCCTCAGCAGTTCAAGCAGCTGCTGATGACCTCCGGCTTCGACCGCTATTTCCAGATCGCCCCCTGCTTCCGTGATGAGGACGCCCGCGGCGACCGCAGCCCCGGCGAGTTCTATCAGCTGGATATGGAGATGGCCTTCGCCACCCAGGACGACGTGCTGTCCACCCTGGAAGAGGTGCTGCAGCCCCTAAGTCGGATCGGAGCCATGTCGGTCTGGGAGCCAAGGAGTTGGCTGTGGGTGTTGTCTTCCTAAGACCGCTTGGCCTCCGACTTAGCCAGGTTGTATTTGTTGCTGTAGTTCTGGTACTGGATCTTGAAGTCGGGGCTGCCGGCCTTCAGCGCCCGCAGGCTTTCATGGATGTTCATATCGTGGTGGTGCAGGTCCATGACGCAGCCGGCCACATTGGAGCAGTGGTCGCCGATGCGCTCCAGACTGGTCAGCAGATCGGACCAGATGAAGCCGGTCTCGATGCTGCAGCTGCCCTGCTGCAGACGCAGGATATGGCGGGAACGCATCTTCTCCTTCAGATCGTCGATGACCTGTTCCAGAGGTTCCACCTGCAGGGCCAGCTGGGGATTGTTTTCGGTGAAGGCGCGGAAGGACAGTTCCACGATCTCCCGAACGGCGCCCAGCATCACATCCAGCTCCCGGTTGGCGGTGTCGGAGAACTTCAGGTTCTTCTGGCTCAGCTCTTCGGCGGACTCCATCAGATTGACACAGTGGTCGGAGATCCGCTCGAAGTCGCCGA
>JAZUQE010000004.1:0-5454 GCA_045605575.1 Faecousia sp.
CGGGCCAGAATCTGGCTTTCCCACTGATCGGGGACGGTGTCTTTCTTGGGGGTAGCCTGAATCTGCTCCAGAATCCGGGCAGGTGTCAGATTCTGCGTCATGGTCTTCATGAAGGATTCACCGCCGTGACCGTCATTGCAGGCAGCAGCCATGATGATGACACCGCCGTCCTTGCAGCTGGCTTCGCCGGCGGTCATACCCTTGACAGCCTGGTAGATATTCTGATCCAGGGGGTAGCCGTTGTTGGAGGTAATGACGATGTCGGCAGGAACTTTCCGGCACTGGCACAGACCTTTCAAAAACTCCGTGCCCGCCACATGGGCCTGTTCACAGTCACCGGCAAAAGCGCCCACAACCCGGTGTTCAGCATTGATGACTACGTTGCAGATAAAGGCCAGCTTTGCCTTACGGGCTGCATAGAGCATATCCCGGTGAATGGGATTGCCCTCCAGAATGCCGGTACGGGCAAGGGGGGATGCAATAAATTCCGCATTGTGATTCCAGTATACCGTTTCTCTGGCGGCGATGCCGGGGAGGACACTCTTCCGGCCGCCGGAGAAACCGGCGAAGAAATGGGGTTCAATGAAACCTTCGCTGACCAGAAGATCTGCTTCTGCGGCAATCCGGTTAATCCGAAGGCAGCCGCCGGAGGGCAGGGTACCGATGGTGACCATATCCGCTTCCGCGGCACAGTCATGGATGACGATTTTCTCCCTTTCCACGATTTCCGGGCCGAATTTTTCAACCAACTCCGCTTTTGTGGTGCCGCGGTGACAGCCGGTAGCAATCAAAATCGTGATTTTGGCATTTGGATTGCCACGGCGGATGGCCTTCAGCATGGGAGGCACCAGCACTTTGCTGGGCACGGGTCGGGTGTGGTCACTGGCAATCAGTACAATATTTTCTTTGTCCGCAGCCAATTCTTCCAGAGAAGGAGCACCGATGGGGGTGCGGAGGGCCTCCTCCACCAGCTCGGTTTCCACCATAGGGGGTATGTACTGCTCCAAAGAACTCTTCAGTACTGCGCAAAGACGTTCTTCCGGAAGTTCTGCAGAAAGGCTTGTTCTGCCATAAGGAACCGAAATTGTCATAGGAATGGCCTCCTTTCAAACTCAGAAACAGACCTTGCCGGGATTCAGGATATTCTTGGGGTCAAAGACCTGCTTAATGCCCTGCATCAGCGCAATCGGCGTCTGCCCGTACTGCCGCTTCAAGAATTCTTTCTTAGCGTAGCCAATGCCGTGCTCACCGGAAACCAGACCACCCAATTCCACGGACTTGGCATACATCCGGTCAAAAATGGCATTCTTCACATTTCCCCAATCCGCATCGTTCAATGCGTCACGGCAGATATAGACATGGAGATTGCCGTCACCGGCATGACCGAAGCTGGGGATGCGGACGTTAAATTCTGCCGCCAGTTCATGGGTGTATTTAATGAAGGTGTCCACCTGATTGCCGGGGACAACCACGTCGCACTCGTCCATCTCGGTGGTGGAGGCCTTGATGGCCTCCAGGAAGGCGCCGCGGGCGGACCAGACAGACTTTTTCCGCTCCTCGGTATCCACGATGTATGCGTCCAGCGCACCGATCTGCAGGCAGAGTTCTGCTACGGTGGACATATCCTGTTCCACCTGGGCATCGGTATTGCCATCGAAGGTCAGCAGAATGTAAGCATCGTTCTTTGTATCCGGGAAGCGCTTGCCTAAGTAGCTTTCGGAGAAGAGAATGGTATCCCGGGACATGTACTCAATGGCGGTGGGCGTCACCTTGGAGCGGATGATGTGGGGCACCGCTTCAATGGCGGTTTTCATATCCGGGAAGGGCACCAGCAGGCTGATGGAGACCTTGGGCAAGGGCACCAGTTTCAGCACTGCTTCGCAGATAATGGCCAGGGTGCCTTCGGAACCGATGATCAGATCCTTCAGGCTGTAGCCGGAGGAGTTCTTGGCAACCGCAGCGCCGAATGTCTGGATTTCACCGTTGGGGAGCACCACCGTCAGGGAACGGACATAGTCCCGGGTGACGCCGTACTTTACGGCCCGCATGCCGCCGGCATTGGTGGAGATATTGCCGCCGATGGTAGCAGACTTTTCGCCGGGATCCGGGGGATAGAGGAAGTCATTTTCCTCCGCGAACGCAGCCAGTTCCATCAGAAGAACACCAGGCTGTACAGTAACTGTCAGATTGTTGCTGTCCAGTTTCAGGATCTGATTCATTTTGGTGGTTTCCAGCAGAATGCCACCGTGGATGGGCACAGCAGCGCCAACCAGACCGGTTCCGCTGCCCCGGACAGTGACGGGAATGTTCCGTTCATAGGCATGCCGCATGATTGCGGAAACTTCCTGCGTGGTATGTACCCGTACCAGAACTTCCGGCATCCGCTCGATGCCGCCCAGTTCGTCGTGGGCATAGTCGGGGTTGATGGCTTCGCCGGTAAGGACGTGGGCCCGGCCCACGATGGATTCTAAATGGGCAATATCTGCCGCAGTAACGGTATTGTACATCAGGACACCCCCTTGATCTTGTCAATCAGTTTGGGCAGGATTTCGTTTACGTCACCGATGACGCAGTAGTGGGCCACGTCAAAGATGGGTGCGTTGGGATCGGAATTGATGGCGATGATACAGTCCGAGGACTTCATGCCGGCGGCAAACTGAACCGCGCCGGAAATGCCCAGCGTGAAGATCAGTTTGGGCTTGACGGTTCTGCCGGACAGGCCGATCTGGTGTTTGGCATCGAACACATTGCTTTCCACCAGCGGTCTGGTGCAGGCAACCACGCCACCCAGCAGATCCGCCAGTTCTCCGGCCATGGCCCGCATGGATTCGGAAGAGGCACCGCGGCCCACCGCCACGATCACTTCCGCTTCAGCAATGTCGATATCCTTGGGTTTGGTGACGGTGGCAAGAACTTCCACAGCAGAGCGGGTCATCGTATCCGAAACTGCCATGGCAACGATCTCGCCGGAGGGATCTTCCGTGGGCTTGGGTTCCGCGAAGACCTTGTACCGGACGGTGCAGAACAGGGGACGGGTGTTGGGGGTCACGATCTGGGCCATGATGTTGCCGCCGAAGGCGGGGCGGATCTGGACCAGGTCGGTATTTCCCTTCATTTCCAGCACAGTGCAGTCAGCAGTCAGACCGGTGCGGCAGCGGGCAGCCACACGGGGGGCCAGCTGGCGGCCCAGGTTGGTCGCACCTACCAGAATGGAGGAGGGTTTTTCCTTTTCAATAAAGTCGCAGAATGCTTCTGTGTATGGTTCAATGCGAAAATCCGCGAAGGCTTCGTGGTCATAGATGAAGACCTTGTCCACACCGTAGTGCCGCAGTGTTTCGGCACAGTCGGCCACATTATGGCCGATAACCAAAGCATACACCGGATGTCCGGTAACGGCGGCCAGTTCCTGTGCCTTGCCGCAAAGCTCAAAGGTGACCCGGTGGATCTGTCCGCCGGTGCAGTCGGCATAGACACAGATACCCTTCCAAAGATTTTTGTCGATTTCCTTGGTTTCTTCCACGAATTCCACCAGACCCTGACCCTTTCGGACGCACATTTTGCACATCTTACATCCAGAGGAAATATCCAGCTTTTCGTTTTCGTAGGAAATGGCACCGAAGGGACAGAGCTGCATCAGAGCTTCCGCCTTTTCCGGGGTTACAAGATTACGATTGATTACCAGTTTTCCCATTTCGCGGCACCTCCTTACAGCATTTTCTTATTCAGCAGGAGCTGATACAGCGCCTGTGCGGCGGCTTCGGAATCTGCATCGATGGTCTGCTTCTGGCTCACTTTTTCCGGTGGAAAAATCCGTTCCACCTGGGTAGCAGAGCCGGAAAGACCATAATGGCTTTCGTCTTGATCTGCAAAATCCGCAAAGGTCAGAAAAGACACAGAATCTTCCGTCAGGGTCTTCTTGATCTTATAGGAAGGCAGACGGGGGGTGTTGATATCCCCATCCACGGAGATCAGACAGGGCAGGGATATGGCCATAGTTACGATTTTTTCGTCCAGGCTGGCAGTCAGGTGCAGTTCTCCATCCCGGCAGTCTTCAATGGACAGTACATTGGATACGTTGGGAATACCCAAATATTCTGCCAGTTCCGCACCCACCTGGGCGGTATCGCCGTCGGTGGTCTGCTTGCCGCAGAGGATCAGATCGAAATCACCGCATCTGCGGACACCCTGGGAAAGGGTGTAGGCGGTGGCCAGTACGTCCGCGCCGGCAAATTTTCGGTCCGTCAGCACAGTGCCTTTTCGGGCACCCATACAGACGGTTTCCTGAATGACGGCTTTCGCCTGGGGAGGTCCCATGGTCAGGGTTTCTACGGTGCCGCCAAAGGCCTCTGTCAGGGACAGCGCGGTTTCGATGGCATACAGATCGTAGGGGTTGATCTTACTGGGAATGCCGCTACGTTTCAGAACACCGGTGACCGGATCCACTTCCACATTACTGGAACCGGGCACCTGCTTGACACAGACAAGAATTTTCATAACACACCTCCGGTTGTTTTCCTGTTGGGGGTAATAAATATAGCTGCATGCTGTACAATCAAATTGCCTTTAAAACAGGGTATACCCATCCATCATACAGCACAAATCAACAGAATTTATTCCTTTATTATACCGTTTTTTGTACCATTGCACAAGTCGTGCACATCTGAGAGTATATGCTATTTCCTGTTGTTTCGTATCATTTCACACAGGTTTTCGAGGTACACCCACAACTGTTGTGCTGTTGCACCCCGCGACATATCGCACATAAAGTAAAACAGAGCGGCTGGCGGATCGGCTCCACAGGCGCTCTGTTTTGTATTTGAACACTCAGGGACAGCTCAGCACACCTTCTGCCCACAGGCAACCGCCGCAGGCGGGGTGCGTATTGCCGATGCAGTCCTCTTGATTCTCCTCGAACAGCTCGCAGTGGCCGCAGTAGAGACAGGAGGCAAATTCGAATTCGTCGAATTTTCTGCGGAAGATCTTGTATTCCTTGCTGCTCCAGATCTCGGACAGAGGTGCTTCCCTGATATTTCCGAAAGAGCAGTGGGTGATCTTCCGACGGATATTGTGCATGTATGTATAGCCGTTGTGCAGCAGCGCCATGCAGGGACACACCTTGCCGTCTGAGCGGACAAACGTCATGCCTTCCCGGACAAACTTACAGTAGCCGGTTTTCCGCAGCACCGGCTGATCGTTGAAATAGAGGTTAAAATTCTGCTTGCGCATCAGGCTGCGGATGCCCTCCGCCGCTTCCGGAATGTTAATGTCGAAGAACGGAAGGTGAACCGTGGGCAGCACACTGCCTTTGCCGGGACCGGTGTACATATTCACAAGGCCCGTATAGAGAAGTTCCTGCTGGGAGGCTTCATCAGTGGGTGAGATGTTGGACACATTCACCTCGTCCACCAGATGCTGGGCAATGAAGAACGGAAGCTTCGCCAACTGATGCACATT
>JAZUQE010000005.1:0-13135 GCA_045605575.1 Faecousia sp.
AAAACAGGTATTAAGTTCAAAAATCGGCATCCTTCGACAGAAGGTTGCCGATTTTTACTTATTACTTCTTCACTATTCACTCTTCACTAAATACGGGGAGCCGATTTTTGGGAAGTAATAAGTAATAGTGAATAGTGAAAATGCGAGAATCGAAGGAACGAGTGTGATGTCAAGTCCGTTGCTTGCTAAATCCAAGGCTTTTGCCTTGTAAATCATAAAAGTGTGTAATGAAAAAAAGTAGACTGTAAAAACCTAAAAATCATTTTGAAAACTTTTTTGCTCATATTTGCTATTGCACCCCACCCAAAAGTGTGCTATAAAAAATGCGGAAAGGCGGCGGGTGCATTGACGCCTGACGAAACAACAGTTGGAGGATGAAATATGCCGGAAAAAGAGTGGAACGGTTTTAAGCGGCTTGATTTTTCCTTTGAGGGCAGAGAGGCGATCCTTGTTTTCCCTGAGCAGCCAAACGCAAACCGGAATTGGCTTTTCAAAACCGAATATTTCGGAGCTTTCCCAAATTTTGAAATGGAAATGTTAAAACGGGGCTGGCATCTGGCGTATATCAAGAATGTCACAAGATGGTGCCTGGATGAAGATATTGATCTTAAAAAGCGTTTTGCAGAGTATTTACACGAACAGTACGGACTCTATCACAAGTGTGTTCCCGTCGGAATGAGCTGTGGAGGCCTTATTGCGAGCAAATTTGCTGCCAAATATCCGAATCTGATCTCCGCACTCTACCTGGACGCGCCCGTTTTGAATTTGCTTTCTTGCCCTGCGGGAATAGGTACGGCCGGAAACAGTATGCTGGACGAGTTCATGGATGCGACTGGGATCAGTCTCTCGGCGCTTACCTACTATCGAGAGCATCCAATTGATAAAATGCCCTTGCTTCTGAAAAACAATATTCCCATCATGTTGGTTTACGGTGACAGCGACGATGTCGTTCCTTACCATGAAAATGGGGCGGTCCTTGAAAAATATTACCGCGAAAACGGGGGAATGATTGAAGTGATCGGAAAAGTAAATTGCGGCCACCATCCACATGGTCTCGATGACAATACTCCGATCATCGAATTTGCTGAAAAATATTCTCTGTAATAGGGGACCTATACAGTGGTATACTGAATGCATTACTTGAAAAAAGGGGGATCCATATGAATTTTTCTGGATTTTTGAATTCACGGCGGGGGGCGGCCAAGGAATTGGTAGCCCAGCTTCGTAAGCGGTTTTCCTATGCCAGTGTGCTGGGTGTGGATGTAAAAGCCAGATCCATCCGTGCGGACAAGAATACCACCAATATCCGTCCCGGCGGTGATACGGAGTGCGGCTTTGTTATCAAGGTCGTAGGCGAGGGCGTATTCTTTGAATATTCTCTCGATGATATCGCCGGGGATGCGGCTGCGCTGGCAGAGCGGATCAGCGATGCTTTCCGCGTACATAGCAGTCTGCGCGGCAGCGCGGTAGGGGGTATCCATCTTGCCGATGAACCGCTGGTCAGATCCTTTACCCGGCCCAATGACCTTGCGCAGTATTCCGATCAGCAGCTGCTTGACTTTTGCAAATCTACCCGGGATCAGCTGCTTGCCAAAAGTGAGCACATCCTCAATGCCATCGTGGTGCTGGGGTCTTTGGAGGTTTCTAAGCTGTTCATTTCCGAAAACCGGGAGCTGGATCAAAGCTATGCTTGGATCAATGGCTCTATGATCGCCGTCTACCGAGAAAGCGACAAGGTGGTCCAGGTGCATGAGGGTGCCTACGGGCATCTGATCGAAAAGGTGCTGAAAGCGCTTCCCGGCAAGGCTGACAAGCTGCTGTACAAGGCTCATATGCTCTCGGCGGCCAAGCCGATCGAACCCGGTGTGTACGATGTGATCACCGATCCTTCTATCACCGGCCTAATCGCCCACGAGGCCTTCGGTCACGGCGTGGAAATGGACCAGTTCGTCAAGGATCGGGCGCTGGCAAAGGAATATGTAGGAAACTATGTGGCCTCTCCCATCTGCAATATGCGCGACGGTGCTGCCTCTACATTGAGTGCGGCTTCCTATTTCTTCGATGACGACGGCGTTCTGGCCGGTGATACCCAGATCATCAAAGATGGAATTCTGGTTACGGGTATTTCCGATCTCGCTTCCGCTACCCAGCTGGGGACTGCGCCCACGGGCAACGGCCGGCGGGAATCCTCCCGCAGAAAGGCTTATTCCCGGATGACCAATACCTTCTTTGAGCCAGGAACGGACAAGCTGGAGGACATGATCGCCTCTATTGATCACGGCTATATGCTTTTCGAGACCAACAACGGTATGGAGGATCCCAAAAACTGGGCCATCCAGTGCGTGGCAGAGTACGGGATCGAGATCGTGGATGGCAAGCTGACGGACAACTGGGTATCTCCTGTGGTCATGAGCGGCTATGTGCCGGATCTTTTGAAATCTATCAGCATGGTTTCCGATGACTTTGTGGTTACCGGCTCCGGAATGTGCGGCAAGGGATATAAGGAATGGGTCCGCGTCAGCGATGGCGGCCCTGCGCTGAAAGTGAAGGTGAAGTTGGGATGAAAACCGTAACGGATCTGCTGACCGGAGATCCCCGGATCAGCGACTATAAGATCTATATCCGCAAGAAGGAAAGCTACGAGCTGTTTTTTGTCAAGGGCAGCCTGGAGACTGTGCGCTGCACCGACACCTGCGACAAGGAAGTAACGGTTTATGTGGCCCACGATGGCTACAAGGGTGAGGCACAGTTCTTTATCTACCCATCCACCACCCAGGAGCAGCTGAAGACCCTTATGGATGAAGCGGTTGCCAAGGCCTTGCTGATCCATAACCAGACCTTTGATCTGCCGGAGGGAGAGACTGGCAGCTTCCTGGTACAAAGCAATTTTGCAGACTATGAGCCGGCGGAGCTGGCTGCGGTGATCGCAAGGGCGGTGTTTGATGCCAACCATGTGGAACATGCAGCGCTGAACTCTGTGGAAATTTTTGTCAACAAGCATACGGAAACCGTCTTTAACAGCCGCGGTCTGAACAAGACTCAGGTGCGTTACAGCGCCATGGTGGAGGCGATCCCTACCTACAACGGCGAAAACCAGAGCGTAGAGCTGTACGAGCAGTATAATTTCAGCAGCCTCTCCGAGACGGAGATCGCCCGGGAGATCGGCGGTAAGCTGGCCCAGGTAAAGGCCCGCTTCTTCGCCCAAACACTCGATCAGAAGCCGGAATGCCCTGTGATCCTAAATCAGGAAGAGCTGGCCCAGCTCTTCTGGAGCATTGCGGGGGATCTGAATTACGCATCTGTTTATGCCCATTCCAATCTGTGGAATAAGGGAGATGTCATCCAGAAGTCTCCTGTTGGTGACGTGATCGGGATAGGCATGGCAGGTGAGGTCCCCGGAAGTGTACGCAGTGCCAAATTTGATTCCGACGGCATGGCGTTGGGCAGCATCCGCATCGTCGATGGCGGTAAGGCCGTGAATTTCTACGGCAGCAATCGGTTCGGCCAATATCTGGGAGAGATCCCCACCGGCGACCTGCGGTGCATTTGCGTGGATCCGGGTACCGCGGAACAAGCTGCCTTTGAAGCAGGCCCCTATCTGGAGGTCGTATCCATGTCCGGTCTGCAGGTGGATTTTTACAGCGATTACATTGGCGGTGAGATCCGTCTGGCATACTACCATGACGGCAAAACGGTAACACCTGTTACCGGCATCTCGATCTCTGGCCTGCTCAGCCAGGTGCTGGGCCGCATTCGCCTGTCTTCGGAAACGGCTGTTTTCAATGGATATGCTGGTCCTGCCAAGGCGATCCTGGAGGGAATGAAGATATTCTGATCCCACCGCAAAAAACGACAATTTCGCACGGTTAGACGTAGCCGCTTTACGGGAGGTTCTCCGTGCAAACGGCGTGGTGATCCATGAAAAAGATCTGCAAAGTGAATTGGATACCAAAAACGAGGAGCGCTGCCGATGGCAGCGCTCCTTTTGTAATAGGGGTCAGTTAAAGGCCGAGAATGTCGTAGGTCATATCCCGGATAGGGGCATGGCCGCAGCCAATGCAGTTGGGCCAGCCGAGGACATGCATACCAAACATGATAGAAAGACCATAAGCCGGGTCGATCATTAGGTAGGAGCCTGCGGCACCGTCCCAGCCGAATTCGCCCAGGGAGCTACGCTGGCCGTCAGCCTTGCTGATCAGTGTGCGCACGCCCAGACCGTAGCCGTAGCCGGGACCTGCGGCGGTGCTGAAATTGTTCTCCATGATATAGCCGCTCAGCTGCTCCGAGCGCATGAGGTCGATGGTCTCCGGTCTCAAAATTTGTGTGCCGGTGATGCCTACGCCACTGTTTGCCATGGCATCTGTAAAGCGGCCGTAGTCATCTACGGAGGAATACAGTCCCGCGCCGCCGCTTTCATAGCGGTCTGTCAGCTGAAAGCTGTTGTGCATGGGTGCAGGGATGATCACGCCGGGCTGGGGGCAGGTAAACTGGGCGGCCAGCCGGGGCAGCTTGTCTTCCGGCACGGTAAAGCCTGTATCCACCATACCGAGGGGATCAAAAATGTACTTTTGCAGATAGGCACCGAAGGTCATGCCGGAGACGACCTCAATCACAGCGGCCAGTACATCGTGGCACAGACTGTACTGAAAACACTCGCCGGGTTCGAACAGTAAGGGCGTGCGGATAAAGCTATTTACAATACGCTGGGTAGAAGCATGGGGATCCTCTGCAATAGCCTGCAAAATGGGAGCGGTTTCCCGGTTGTAGGAAAGTCCGGCACTCATGGTAAATAGGTGGCGCACAGTGATCGGGTGGGAAACAGGGACGGCTGTGTTGCCTTTCAGAAGGAAGGCAGCACCGTATGCAGGAAGATAGCGGCTTACCGGCGCGTCCAGCTCCAGCTTGCCCTGCTCCACCAGCTGCAAGGCCGCAGCACAGGTAATGGGCTTGGTACATGAGTACATAAAATACAGCTCATTGCCGCAAACCGGCTTGTTACCCGCATAATCGCACACGCCGCTTTGGTAACGAAACAGTGTTTCGTGACAGCGCATGATCTTTATATCGCAGCCCGGCAATCCCTTTTCAGAACGAAGAACGGTTTCTATATAGTCAATGATCGGCTGAAAAATCAATGTGATCCGCCTCCCTGATTATCGTAGTGTGTGGTGTTTTTCTTTACTATAGCAATGCCGCGGTGACATGTCAAGAATCAGCAAGCTGGCGGCACATACGGAAAAAATGAATGGTATGGAGAAAAGCTGTTGCACAGCACGTAGCTGGCAATGACATAAATAACGATCGTCTCCCAGAAAATCCAAGGGAGGACGTCTCGTCAAATTGCGATTTACAGGCGGCGGATGGAGTGGGCATATTCGGTGGGGGTCAGACCGGTTTGTTTTTTAAATACGGTACTGAAATAGTGGATATTTCCAAAGCCTGTTTCCTCGGCGATCTGACTGAAGCTGAGATTGCCCTCCCGGATCTTCCCTTTGGCGGCACGGATCCGCACCGCGGTCAAATAGGCGATCACCGTAATGCCGGTTTCTGCCCGAAAGCAGCGCTTAAGCTGGGTCACACTGACATTATGGACCTGTGCCAGCCGCTCCAGGGTCAGTTTCTGTGCATAGTGCGTCTGGATATAGGCCTGCACCCACTGGGAAAGTTGGCTGCCGTCGGGATCCGGTGAGAGCAAGCGGCAGGACTTATGCACATTACGGTCATTGCGGCAGGCATAGATCAGTAGCTCCTCCAGGCGGTTGCACAGGATCTGCTCACTGCCATAGGGGGCGGACGCAAGCTTATCCAGATGTCCTGCAGCAGGAGGAGAATCATCAAAATGGGCATAGGTCTGAGCGGCCTCCCGGACGATTGTTTCTATACACCGCTTTTCTTCCTCGGACAAGATCAAGATCCTGCTGGCAAAGGATTCCGGCAGATCACCCTCTAAGAAAAATTCGATATCCACTACGGACGCTGTGTTTCCCTGCCAGACCCGGCTGCTATGCTCCACATTGGGTTTGCACAGAAGCATTTCTCCCGCTTTGACCAGGTAGCTTTCCCCGTTTTGCCGCTCAACAATGCTGCCGCGGTCTACATAGGAAAGCTCCCAGAAATTATGGGATTCCTCCGGGTAGGAGAAATCGCCCGGAAGATCATAGTAGGAGGCATTGATCATATCGGTGATCCGAAACTCCGGAACAAAGGGCTTGAATTGATATTTTCCCATACATTTTCACCAACTCGGTCTGATTCTATAAATGATACATCCAAAAAAGCAAAGACAGCGGAGGGCTTCTTTGCTATAATTGCTTACAGATAAGGATACTGATTTTTTGAAAAAAGTCAAGGGGGAGGAACTATGCGGATCACAGAAGTCAAAAACAATAAAAAGCAGTATATGGATCTGCTGCTTTTAGCTGATGAACAGGAGGACATGATCGATCGCTATCTGGAAAAGGGTACCATGTATGCCCTGGAGGATGGAGGCGTAAAGGCAATATGTGTGGTTACCCATGAGGGCGACGGCATCCTGGAGATCAAAAATATCGCCACCGAGCCGGAAAGCCAGGGCAAAGGCTATGGCAGGAAGCTGATCCAGCATGTGATCCAGACTTACAGGGGCAGATACAAGCTCTTGCAAGTAGGCACCGGCGACAGCCCGCTCACGGTACCTTTCTATGAGCGCTGCGGCTTTGTGCGTTCCCACTGCATCAAAAATTTCTTCATCGACAACTATGACCACCCCATTTTTGAGTGCGGCGTGCAGCTGGTGGACATGGTGTATTTAAAACAAGAACTGTAACGGAGGTAAAAAGTATGGCACTGTATGATGAATTTCGCTTCAAGCCCGCCCCCTGGCTGCTCCACAGCAGTCTTCCGCTGGAGGAACTGGAACGGGTGCGCAATATTAAGCGGGAGGAGATGGAGTATACCAACGAGCATGGCTTCAGCGTAAAGGTGGTTATGGATCCGACACTGCACATGGTGCAGGATATGTTCTACCGGATCCTGATGTCCGATCTGGAGGATAAACCCTTTACCATGATCTGCCCCAATCAGTGGCCGGAGGCTTACTCCGCTGTTGCCAATATGCTCAATAAGTTCAATGTGTCCGCCCGGAATGTCCACGCCTTTGCTATGGACGAGTGGGCAGATGAGGATGGCAATGTGGCCCCGCTGACCTACGGAGCGGGCCTGGGCTATTCCTTCATCAACCATTTCTACGCCCGGATCCGGGAGGATCTGCGGCCTGCTGAGGATCACTGGCATACCTTCAATAATGACAATAAAGCTGAAGGAGTCTACTCCCGGATCATCGAGGATGTGGGCGGAGGTGGCGCGGATGTGGTCTACACAGCTACCGGTTGGCCCGGCCACACCGCCTTCATCGACCCTCGCACGGAAGAATTCCGGGCCGATTCTTTGGAAGAGTTCTGCAAGTTGGGCTCCCGCATCGTCACCACCACTCCTCTGACTATCTGTGAAAATTCCCTCTTTGCCCCCATGGGCAACTCCGGCGATGTGTGGGCAGTGCCCTATAAGTCCGCCACCATTGGCCCCCGGGACATCGTCAATGCCCGGGAACGGTTTGAACTGCACAATCTGCTCCTGAACGAAAGCGGCGCGAGCTGGCAGCGGATGATCTCCCGGTTGGAGCTGTATGGCCCTATCAGCATGGAGTGTCCCGCCTCCATCATCCGCTTGGGTAAGGGTACCTGCTATGTATCCGAAACTATCGCCAAGCCCTTTAAAAGCTGGCACTGCGGTATCCAGGACTGGGAACTGTAATGACCCGTCTTCCTAGGGATGGCCATTGGCCGTTTTCCTGAATCCATTCTCCCATGAGGTGATACTTATGAAAAAAGTTAAAATCGGTGTATTCGGTGCAGGCAGAGGCTTTGCACTTTGCGAAAGCGCTGCGTTTTTCCCGGAAGCGGAGCTGGTAGCTGTCTGCGATTTCTACGAGCCCCTGCTGGAGAGAATCA
Source organism: Faecousia sp. (assembly GCA_045605575.1). GTDB lineage: Bacteria > Bacillota > Clostridia > Oscillospirales > Oscillospiraceae > Faecousia. The sequence goes on from JAZUQE010000005.1 coordinate 7,989, forward strand.
AAGCCTTTTCTGAAGAAAAAGGCCTTCATGTTACTTGCTATACCAATTTTGGTGATTTCATCAAGCATGATATGGACGCCGTCATTTTGGCCAATTATGCCACAGAGCATGCGCCCTTCGCCGTCCGCTGCCTGGATGCCGGCATGCATGTGCTGTCCGAAAACCTTCCCTGCGAAACCATGGCCCAGGCGGTGGAGCTTTGCGAAGCAGTGGAAAGAACCGGCCTTGTCTATGCCTATGCCGAAAACTGCTGCTACATGAAAGAGCCCTTCGAAATGTGGAAGAAGATGAAAGCAGGCGAAATGGGAAAGATGATCTATGCCGAGGGCGAGTATATCCACGACTGCGCCCGAATGTGGCCGGGGCTGACCCGGGGTGAGCCCGACCACTGGCGAAATCAGATGTACGCCACCTTTTACGCAACCCACAGCGGCGGTCCTCTGGTGAACATGGCCCAGTCCCGCCCCAAGAGCGTAGTTGCCTTCGAAACCAACGGTTATCCCCAAAACTATGCCTGCGCCATCCCCCACGGCGGCAACGCGGGTCTGGAAATCATCACCCTGGAGGACGGCACCATCATTCACAATGTCCACGGCGGCTTGAAGCGGGAGCCTGCGGGCAATCACTGGCGGGTCTACTGCGAAAAGGGCTACATGCAAAGCAGCTTCGTGGACCGGACCGGCGATGCGGGTGCCGTTTACAGTGAATACAAGGAATTCGAGGATGCGGCTTCCTTAGGCAGCTGGAAGCGCTACGTTCCCCAGCGGGGCTACTGCGATGAGATCGCCGATGCCTCCGGCCATGGCGGCGCGGACTTCTTCGTGATCTATTTCTTCGTCAAGAAGATCCTGGGCGAGCCGGAGGGCGAGTGGGCCATCGATGTTTATGATGCCCTGGATATGTTCTTCTGCGGTCTGCTGGGCTGGCGCTCTGTGCTCAACGGCAATACCCCGGTGGCGATCCCCAACTTCCGGAATCCGGAAGAAAGAGAGCCTTACCGCAACGACCACGCCTGCGTCACGCCCAGTGTCGCCGGCGATCAGCTTCTGCCCTCCACAACGGTGAAGCATCCCGAGGTGACCCCTGAAGTCTACCAAAAAGCGAAGACTGCCTTCGAAGCGGATCTGGATTCCAACGGCGACAAACCGAATCGTGCCAGAGAGCGGATCAATGCCATGATAACCGCCTTTAAGGCCAGCTTCGGCAAGAACAATGTAGACGAATAAGGAATTACCCATGAATACCTACAATGTTTTAGACTATGGCATCAAAGCGAATGCCTCCCAGCTGCAAACCGCGCAGCTCCAGGCGGTGCTTGACCTTTGCAAAAACGGAGGCGGCAAGGTTATTTTTCCGGCAGGCACCTACCGCATCGCCTCCCTGCGCCTCTGGTCTGATACCACCCTTTATTTCGAAACAGGTGTAAAGCTCATCGGCAGTGAAAACTGCAATGACTACACTGTTTTTGATTTGGGTAAGGATTTTGAATACTTCACCGACTCCGAAGCCTTTGCTCACAACCGGGGCTACCGTCGGCCGGACACCTACCGCCGGGCTATGCTCTCTGCTTTTGGTGCGCGAAACATCGCCATCATCGGCGAACCGGGGAGTGTGATCGACGGCATGCACTGCTACGATGCCAGCGGCGAGGAAAACTTCCGAGGCCCCCACGGAATCTTTCTGAGCAGTTGTAAAAATATCACGCTCACAGGCTATACGGTACAAAACACCGGCAATTTCATGCACCAGCTGGATAACTGCGAAGATGTGGTTATGGAGCAGGTCACCGCCCTTGCGGGGCATGACGGTGTGCATCTGCATTGCTGCAAGCGTATGCAGATCCGAAATTGTACCTTCATTACCGGCGATGATTGCGTAGCCGGAGCAAATGTGGAGGATGTGACGGTTTCAGGCTGCACGCTGAATACCTCCTGCAATACCTTCCGGATCGGCGGCTCTAACGTTCTGATTGAAAACTGCACCGCGGAAGGACCGGGCTATTATCCCCATCTTCTTTCTGTCGTCAAAGGCCCTGTATACGATTTTGAAAGAACGGACGGGAGACACAACACCGTTTGCTTTCTCAATTATTTTTCAAGCAAGTATTTTGAAAACAGGAAGCCGGCCGATATTACGGTAAGAAACTGCCGGATCCAGGATGTTGACCAGCTGCTGTACTACGATGTGCGTGAGCCTTTGCACAATGTGGCGAATCTGAAGAATGTCACATTTGAAAATGTGACTGCCACAGGCTTAAAACAGCCTTCAACGGCACTTGCGTGTAAAGAAACTCCGCTGAACATCAAGCTGAACAATGTTACCATGGCGTTTTCTGATCGTAGGGTCGTTTCCCCCTTTGATAGGGAATTTACCACAATATCAGAATGATCACTCCCTGCTCCTTAAGGCGGCGCAGGACTCGTCCAGGAGGGTGGGACCCACGCCGTGAGTGTAACAAATCGAAATTGCCGATCGGATCAAACAGGCCGCGCCCAGTGCACGGCCTGTTTGATTATCGGAATAGGGCTTAATCAGCAGCAGCGCTGCGGTGGGATGTCAAGAAATGGAAACCCCGGCGGCAAAGAAACGGCAAAGAAATGAAAGCTAGAGGAAAAAGTGAAAATTTTACGTTTTATTCATTGGCATGGACGGTTTTTTCTGCTATAATGAAACAAAAATTGAACTTTTGTGGGTGAGTGTGTTTGAAGGAACTGAGAGATAAGATATTGGAAGCGCTGATCTCCGTTTTGCCAATCACAGGTATCGTCTACCTGGTGTCTATATTGCCATGGTTTAACTTTACCTGGGCGGAGCTGATCTCCTTTACGGTGGGTGCTGTGTTGCTGATCATGGGTATCGGCCTGTTTAACCTTGGCGCGGATCTGGCTATGACACCTATGGGTACCCATGTAGGTGCCGGTCTTTCCCGGCAGCGTAAGCTCTGGCTGCTGCTGATCGTGTGCTTCGTGCTGGGCATGCTGATCACGGTGGCGGAACCGGATCTGCAAGTCCTGGCCAACCAGGTGAAGACCGTCATGAGCGGCACACTGCTGGTATATACCGTCGGTATTGGCGTAGGCGCATTCTTGATCGTATCGATCCTGCGGATCGTTTTCCGTAAGTCATTGTCATATATTCTGATGCTGTTTTATATGCTGCTGTTTGCCCTGTCTCTGCTGCTGGCTGTAAACGGCAATACGGACCTGATCCCTGTGGCCTTTGACTCCGGCGGCGTGACGACAGGTCCGATTACCGTGCCTTTTATTATGGCTCTGGGCGTGGGTATTTCCAGCGTACTGGGTGACAAACAGTCCCGGGAGAACAGCTTCGGCCTGGTGGCACTATGCTCCATCGGTCCTATGTTGGCGGTGTTGGTACTTGGTCTGTTCGCCAGAAACGATATGGCCTATACAGTGCCGGATTACACGGTCAGCAGCGATATTCTGGGTAGTTTTCTGCATACGGCTATCCATACTGCCAAGGAAGTGGGCATTGCCCTGGGCTTGATCGTTGTATTCTTCCTGATCTGCCAGATCGTATTTTTACGGCTGAATAAGCGGCGGCTGCTGAAAATCGGCCTGGGTGTTGTGTTTACTTATGTGGGTCTGGTGATCTTTCTGACCGGTGTCAATGTGGGCTTTATGCCCATCGGTTATAAGCTGGGCTATGAGATCGCCGGATTCAGTGAGATCGCCATTGTGATCCTGGGTCTGGTCATGGGCGTACTGGTGGTTCTGGCGGAGCCTGCGATCCATGTGCTGAACGGCCAGGTGGAAGAGATCACCGAGGGCTATATCACGAAAAAATCGATGCTTATGGGTCTGTGCATCGGTGTGGGAAGTGCTATTGCGCTGAGCGTGATCCGTATCATTTTCGACTTTTCTTTGGTCTATTACATCATCCCCGGTTACTTTCTGTCTCTGGCGCTGTCGGTCTTTGTGCCGCCCATGTATACGGCAGTGGCATTTGATTCCGGCGGTGTGGCAAGTGGACCCATGACCTCGGGTTTTATCCTGCCCTTTGCCATTGGCGTGTGCGTGAGTCTTCAAGGAGAGGCTGCAGTGCTGCGGGATGCCTTTGGCGTGGTGGCGCTGGTCGCCATGGCACCGCTGATCACCATCCAGCTGCTTGGTTTCCGCGCTGTGATCTCTAACATGGTCAAAGAGCGCAGAGCGATGAAGCGGATCCTGGATGCGGATGATCAACAGATCATCAATTTTATGTAAGCAGGAGGAAGTGCTATGAGCAATACGGTCAATGAAGCTGCGATCAAAAAGCTAAAGCTCCTGTTTACCATCGTGGACAGAGCAAAAGCTGAGTTTTACCTGGACACTTTGAGCCAGTTTGAAGTAAACTGCCAGCTGGTCACCAACGGTTTGGGTACTGCCAGATCGGAAATGCTGAACATGCTGGGCCTGAATCCGCACAAGGCTGTGATCATCAGCATGGTGCGGGAGGATAGAATGGAAGAAGTTATGAAATGCCTGGAAAACAAATTTGCTACCATCAAAAACGGCAAGGGAGTGGCCTTTGCTGTGCCGCTGAGCAGTGTGATCGGTGTGAATAACTATCAGTTTTTGAGCAATAACCGTTTGAAAAAGGGGGACTGAGCTATGACGACCAATAACCATGAAGTGATCATTGCCATTGTAAATTCCGGCTTTGCGGAGGAGACCATGGAGGTCGCAAAGAAGCACGGTGCCCGTGGCGGTACGATCATAAATGCCAGAGGTGTGGCAAAGGAAGAGGCTGCGGCCTTCTTTGGCATTGCCTTCCATGCGGATAAGGAGATCCTCATGATCGTAGTGGAAAAGGATGTGCGTAACGCCATCCTTAATGCCCTCTATCAGGAGATGGGCATGGATAAAAAATCCCGTGGTATCGTGTTCAGCCTGCCGGTTTCGGATGTGGCAGGCCTGGCACCCGCAATCCAGGAGAAAAAAGAATAAAGGAGAGGCCGCGTTGCAAAAAGGAGCTTGCAGCGCGGCCTCAGTCTGTCAAATAAGTATACTTTATTGACACATAATTTTTCAGAACAAAAAGCTATCCGTTTCCATGTGATTTAAAGGCATTATGCATCTTTTTGTAGATGCACCCATAAAAGGCAGAAAAGCACGGTGCAGTAACGAAAGAACGCGCCGGGGGAG
>JAZUQE010000006.1:0-11509 GCA_045605575.1 Faecousia sp.
ATCGGTAATGCGTGATCAAGACTTTTCACCGCTTTCCCCTTTGGAATCCCCTTTGATAGATCTCTGTGAAAATAAGCATTCTTTCGTAACCCCACTTCTTTGACGCGCCCATCTATATGTCTATATGATTAGTGCAGCAACTTACTTGCACGGATAGAGACAGGTTTGCCCCCGGATTCAAAGCTGATACATAGCTTATCGATCCAGTCTTCGGAAATTTGCAGCAGCAGCGCCGTATGTTCTGTCAGAGCCTGAGCAGCAAAAATAGTGGCTGTTGGGGAAAAATCACCTAAATCATTCCACTCGCCCAGACGCAGGCGCAGATTTTGTATGGTTCCATCGGTGGTTAGGCAGTAGCGAGAACCTTCGTGATCCGCGATCAGTTCCGCTATATGATCGTACTCCGGCAGCGGTTGTGTTGCCAAAGCCGTCAATTTGGGTTCGCCGTAAAATACAGCGAATTCCGCAGGAAAGAAAGCGTCCTGCAACAGGCCGTTGAGTGCTTCGTAGGGAATGGTACTGACTGGTATTTCCTCGCTATAGGGTGCAATTTCACCGGGATTGAAAAAGAAGCAGAGACCGTCGTCCGTCAAGTACCAGTCCTCAACAGGTACATTTGTGGAAAACATATCCAGGATCACGTCGGCGTAGTCCGGGTAAAAGGATTTTGCCTCTTCGTTGTTAAAATTGGCTACGATCAACTGAATCAAGTTTGCAGAGTCATAGCCCGGTACCAAAAGCTGTTGAAGTGTCACAACAGTACCGTGCATCAAATCGTAGGTCAAACCTTCTGCAACCAGAGTGGTGTGGGAAGCTCCGTCAAAGTAGGTTTTTGTGCCGTACAAACTGAGAACACTTTGATCCAGCCTGGTGGGGGTATAGAGATGATGATAGAAGTATTCAGACCAATCCGATTGCCCGCTGTATGCAGCCTGTGCAGCCTGATCGACAGTCTCTGCGGCAGAGCCGCCAAAATCTGTTCTGTTTAAAAAATCCACTGTAATGCTGCTGGCTGCACTTGGGTCCGGAATTACCAGAGACATGGTCTGAAAGGTATATGTAAAAATAGGTGTTCCATCACTTGCGGTGCGTGTATTCGCAACCACAGGGAGGGAGACTGCGGCCATGGGGTATGGATACTCCAGATTCGGATAGGTAGTTTCCGATATGCTAGGTTCTGTAGTGCTTGGTATCTGGGGGAGTGTCGTTGCATTGGGAGCTGCAGATGAAGGGGCAGTCACATAGGGCGCTTCTTGGTTACATGCGCTCATGAACAAGCAGAGACAGACACATGCCAGTAAACAGATCCATCGTTTCATATTATAACCTCCCAGTGATCTTTTCGTTATTATACCATAAACATTCCTGGGTTGCAATCCTCAAGGATTTCCAAAACACAACCTTGACAAAGCAGGTCGCGCAATGGTAAAATAATAAAAACCGTAGTGAACGGAAAGAGTAACGCAGGCGAGTCTTCAGAGAGCGTGGGTCATTGGCTGGAAACCCATGCAGAGGGGCCGCGTGAACGTGCGTCCGGGAGCGGTCAACTGAATACAAGTAATAAATGAGAGTGGAACCGCGAGCTTTGCCCGCCTCTTGTACATACATGTGCAAGAGGCGTTTTCTTTTTTGGAAGGCCTAGGCGCGTTGTTTGTCACTTCTGATGCAATATCCTTGCAATAGTAAATTATAACATTTGGAGGAATTCACATGTATCTTTATAACTCTGTATCACACAAAAAAGAACTGTTTGTGCCGAATAACCCTGATTTAGTGAAGATGTATACCTGTGGTCCCACGGTATATCACTATGCCCATATCGGCAATCTGCGCACGTATATTATGGAAGATGTGCTGGAAAAGAGTCTGCGTTATCTTGGTTACAACGTCAAGCGTGTTATGAATATTACCGATGTGGGCCACCTGGCTTCCGATGCGGATACCGGTGAAGACAAGATGCTCAAAGGCGCAAAACGGGAAAATAAGTCCGTCATGGAGATCGCGCAGTACTACACGGACGCTTTCTTTGCCGATTGTGAGAAGCTGAACATCAAAAAACCGGACGTGATCGAGCCTGCAACAAACTGCATTGAGGAATATATTCATATGGTCAGCCGCCTGTTGGAGACCGGCAAGGCATACTTTGTGGGTGGTAATGTCTATTTTGACACCTCTACGCTGGAAAAGTATTATGTGTTCAACGACCACGATGAGGAAGATCTTGCTACCGGTGTTCGTGAGGGTGTTGAAGAGGATACCAATAAGAAGAATAAGAATGACTTTGTTCTTTGGTTTACTAAGAGTAAATTTGAAGACCAGGCCCTGAAGTGGGACTCTCCCTGGGGTGTGGGATATCCCGGATGGCATATTGAATGCTCCTGCATTTCCATGAAGCACCTGGGCGAAGATTTGGATATCCACGCCGGCGGTATCGATAATGCATTCCCGCATCATACCAACGAGATCGCGCAGTCTGAGAGCTTTCTGGGCCATAAGTGGTGCAACTACTGGTTCCATGTGCACCATTTAAATACGGATGATGGCAAAATGAGCAAGTCCAAGGGAGAGTTTTTGACTGTGTCTTTGCTGGAAAGCAAGGGTTACGATCCGATGGCTTACCGTCTGTTCTGTCTGCAGAGTCACTACAGAAGAAATCTTGTTTTCTCCTGGGATAATCTGGATAACGCAGTTACTGCCTATGAAAAGCTGATCGCCAAGATCGCTACCTTTAAGGCAGAGGGCGATGTGGACAAAGATGCGCTTTCCAAGCTGAAAGAGCGCTTTGTAAATGCGCTGAATGGAGACTTGAATACTTCACTTGCGATCACTGCTGTGTATGATGTGCTGAAAGCAAAGTGTAACGATGCTACCAAGCTGGCAGCACTGGAAGACTTTGACCGGGTGCTGTCGCTGAATCTGATCAGCGCCGCGCAGGCTATGGCTAAAAAGCAGGCAGAAGAGGAGGCCGCTAGTGCAGATCCTGAAATCGATGCACTGGTTGCTGCCAGAACCCAGGCCAAAAAGGAGAAAAATTGGGCAGAAGCTGACCGGATTCGTGACGAATTGAAGGCCATGGGTATCGAGATCATAGATACCCCTCAGGGCAGTAAATGGAGAAAAGTATGAAACTGATGATCCTGGATGGCAATTCTGTCATCAATCGGGCTTATTTTGGCGTAAGACCACTGACGACCAGAGACGGACTGTATACCCATGCCATTTATGGTTTTTTGAATATTCTGGACCGTATGGAGCGAGAAGAACAGCCGGATGCTGTATGTGTTGCTTTCGATCTGCATGGTCCTACATTCCGTCACTTGAAATACGATGGCTACAAGGCAACTCGTCACGGGATGCCGGAAGAGCTAGCCGTGCAGATGCCCGTTATGAAGGATGTTCTGCGAGCTATGAACATCCCGATTTATGAATGCCAAGGCTGGGAAGCAGATGATGTGATCGGCACAGTCGGCAAAATCTGCTCCAATAACGGGTGGGAATGCGTAGTCGTTACCGGAGACCGTGACTCTTTGCAGCTCATTGATGAAAATGTGCATATTAAGCTGGTGATCTCCAAGCCGGGACAAACCACGGCTACGCTCTATACAAAAGAAAAATTCCAGGAAGAATACGGCTTTGAACCAAAGCGCCTGATCGACCTGAAATCGTTGATGGGTGATGCATCTGATAATATTCCCGGTGTAAAGGGTATCGGCGAAAAAACCGCATTTGGGCTGTTGCATAGCTTTGGAAGCCTGGATGGCGTCTATGCAAATATCAATGATCCTTCCATTAAGCCGAAGCAGAGGGAGAATCTGCTTGCCTATCGGGAAAATGCCTACCTTTCCTATGACCTGGCTACCATTGTGCCGGAAGCGCCTATTGATTTTGAACCGAAGGATGCGCTGATCATGCCCTATAACCGTGTGGCGCTGCATCAGCTCTTTGTACGTCTGGAGTTTGTGAAACTTATCGACAAATACGGCCTGCGGGGAGCAGAGCTGGAGGCTCCTAAGAAAGAAGCAAATGGTATTGCTTTGCCTCGTGTGGATACGCTCCCTTCGCCGGGGAAAACGCTTGCTGTTTATGGAGCTAATGACGGCAGTATCGGTATTGCTTGGGAGGAAGGCGTTTATACAGCGATGCCAATGGAAGCTTTTGACCTTGGCCGTGTGTTTGTGGATGCGGAAAAACTGATCCTGCACGACATGAAAACGACCTTGCATAATCTAGCAGAAATGGAAATACCAGCGGGTAAAGTATGCTTCGATACGGCTTTGGCTGCTTATGATCTGAATCCTTCTCAGTCGGATTATTCTGTTTCCAAGCTGGCTACCAATTTTCTGGGAAGTACCGTAGATGATGGGGACTGTGCAAGCTGCGCAGAAGCGATCTGGAATCTGCGGCACGTGCTGTTGCAGGAATTGGAAAAACAGGATATGACACAGTTGTATCAGGAAATAGAACTTCCTCTGTGCAGCGTCCTGTACGGCATGGAGACTCGGGGCATTGCGATCGATAAGCAGCAGCTGACCCAGTTCGGTCAAATGCTGGCCAAACGGATCGAAGACTGTGAAGCACTGATCTTCTCTTATTCGGACGGTCCATTTAATATCCATTCGCCCAAACAGCTTGGAGAGCTATTGTTCGAAAAAATGGGGCTTCCTCCTGTAAAAAAGACCAAGACAGGCTATTCCACCAATGCTGATGTTCTTGAAAAGCTGAAAAATAAACATCCCATTATTCCCGCGATCATGGATTACCGCATGCTGACCAAGCTGAAGTCCACTTATGCGGACGGCCTGCTCAAAGTGATTTGCGAGGATGGACGGATCCGAACCACGTTCCAGAATCTGGTTACGGCGACAGGCAGACTGTCCTCTACAGAGCCCAATCTGCAAAATATTCCTGTTCGCACGGATCTGGGAGCAGAGATCCGGAAAATGTTTGTCCCCAAGGATGGCTATGTTTTGGTGGACGCGGACTATAGCCAGATTGAGTTGAGAGTCCTAGCCCATATTGCCCGCGACAGCGCTATGCAGAAGGCTTTTAACGAGGGCCTGGATATTCACACAGCTACAGCTTCCCAGGTGTTTGGCGTAGCCCCTGAGGCTGTCACACCATTGCAGCGGCGTAATGCCAAGGCTGTCAATTTCGGCATTGTCTATGGCATTTCGGAATTCTCTCTGGCGGAGGACATTGGTGTCAGCAGATATCAAGCGAAAGACTATATCGAAAGCTATCTGACGAATTTTGCCGGTGTGAAGGCATATATGAAACAGGTTGTAGAGGATGCTCGCGGAAAGGGCTATACTGCTACGATCTATGGCCGCAAGCGTTATATCCCGGAGCTTACCAGCAGCAATTTCAATGTACGGCAGGGGGCTGAACGGATCGCGCTGAATACTCCGATCCAGGGCACTGCTGCCGACCTGATCAAGCTTGCTATGATCCGTGTGGACCGTGCCTTGGCAGAAAAATACCCGGAAGCAAAGCTCTTGCTGCAGGTACATGACGAACTGATCGTGGAATGCCCGGAGGCCATTGCGGAAGATGTTGCAAAACTGGTCAGTCAGCAGATGCAGCAAGTGGCAAAGCTGTCCGTACCTCTGCTTGCGGAGGCTAAATGGGGAAAGAGTTGGTTTGACGCAAAATGATTACGATCGTTGAAATGACTGCCGCTCATGTTTCTGCTGTGGCGCAGCTGGAGAAAATTTGTTTCCGGGATCCATGGAGCGAAGCCAGCATAGAGGGAGAGTTGCGCAATCCTCTTTCTTTATGGCTGGTTGCATTGAACGATGAATGTGTTGTCGGATATGTTGGCTCCCAGTCGGTCATGAGAGAAGCAGATATGATGAATCTGGCAGTAGACCCCGACTTTAGACGGTTGGGAATCGGCGCAGCCCTGGTTGATGCTTTGGTGGCTTCGCTGAAGCTACGGACTGTCCAATCTCTGACACTGGAAGTTCGGGCATCTAATGAGCCTGCTAAGAACCTCTATAGCGGCTTAGGCTTTGCTCAGGTCGGAAGAAGACCGAATTATTATAGAAACCCCAAAGAAGATGCATGGATTCTCAGGAAGGAGTGGTCACTTTGAATATTTTGGCAATTGAATCCTCCTGCGATGAGACTGCTGTTGCCATTGTCGCTGATGGCCGCAGAGTGCTGACAGATTGCATTGCGTCGCAGGTAGATCTGCACCGCATCTATGGCGGTGTTGTTCCGGAGATCGCCTCCAGAAAGCATATGGAAGCAATCTATGGACTTGCCGACCAGGCGCTGCAGCAGGCAGGAATTAGCCGGGAGCAGATTGATGCGGTTGCGGTGACCTATGCACCGGGGTTGATCGGCGCTGTCCTTGTGGGTGTCAACTTTGCAAAGGCGGCAGCCATGGCTCTGAATAAGCCGTTGATCCCCGTTCACCATATTCGTGGCCATATTGCTGCCAATTATCTTGCCTATCCGGAGTTGGAGCCGCCGTTTCTGTGTCTAGTGGTATCGGGTGGTCATACCATGATCATTGATGTTGAAGATTATACTTCCATGAAGATCCTGGGAACGACCCTTGATGATGCTGCCGGTGAGTGCTTTGACAAGGTAGGCAGAGTTCTTGGAATGCCATATCCCGGCGGCGCCGCGCTTGACCGGGCCGCGCAGCGTGGTAATGAAAGCAAGTACAGTCTCCCCAGATCCAAGCCCGGCGCAAACCCCTACGATATGAGCTTCTCCGGTCTAAAGACGGCTGCGCTGAACCTGATCCATCACGCTGAGCAGGTAGGGGAGACCCTGGATGTAGATAGCCTTTGTGCATCCTTTTGTGCCGCTGTTTCGGATACACTGGTGCCACGTGTTGTTATGGCGCTGAAGGAAACCGGGAGAGAAAAAATTGCCGTTGCGGGCGGTGTTGCCGCTAACTCCAGGATCCGCGCAGATATTTTGGCTGCTGCGAGCGCTCTGAATGCACAGGTGTATATGCCCCCACTTTCCCTGTGCGGTGATAACGGCGCCATGATCGGCGCGCAGGCTTATTACGAGTACTTGGCCGGAAACACCGCGGATATGGAACTCAATGCGTTTGCAACGAAGTCGATACTCGGTGAGGCGCTCTAAATGCAGGAATATCAGAATGCTCCTGCATCCGCCCGTTTTCGTACAGAACATTTTGAAATATATCATTTTCTGCGAAAATGTTTTTTCTTGATTCGACGATTTCTCTCTAAAAACTACAAATATTACAATTGTTTTCTATAGTTTGTCGAATTTTATGACACATTTTTAGGTTGAAAACTGTGGAAAAACCTGTGGAGAATGTTGATAACTTGCCCTAAAATGTTCGGAAAACGTCGAATAGTGTTTTTTATTATTTTGTAAAAAAGTAAAAAAACGTAACATTTTGATGTAATAATGGCGAGAGATTGGGGGAAGTGAAAGGTTTTCTCCCAATTTCTTTTTACATAACTGTTTTGTTTGCTTTTCTTACTGAAGGAATCGGCATGAGGAGAATCCCATGATCAACTATTACCATAGAATGAAGGACTTGGATTTCGATAAACTTATGGATGTTTACCAGGAAACGCTGATAGAAAGTGCGACAGACTTGTATGCAAAGCTCGACCATAAGGAGGCTTTGTTGCAAGCAAGGCAGGATTTCTATCAATATCTGCAGCAAATATTCTTCCCAACCGATGGCGCATTTTATGTCATTTACTCAGTGGAAGCCAATTATTACAGTGCTGTTCGGTTTGAACCTTATAAGGATGGACTCTTATTGGAGGCAGTTGAGACAGCACCGTTACATCGAAGGAAAGGTTATGCCCGCATGCTCATCCAGGAAGCGTTTCTTCACATCCAAGAAAGTGGTGTAAAAAAGGTATACTCCCATGTTTCAAAGAATAATATTGCTTCTATTCGACTCCATACCGACTGTGGCTTTGTCAAAATATCCGATTCTGCGGTTTATATCGATGGTGATGTTTCAAACCGATCATTTACCTTTTGCCGCAATTTGTAATTGAATCGTTTCTTGTCTCGTCTCTGGCTCAAACAAAAATATCTCCAAATCCCGAGCAGAATTTGGAGATATTTGGTGCGAGAGATGTGACTCGACAAAATCAAGGAGCGGCTCGGTCTAGCCCTTGCCGACAGCGCTCACCCGCCGCATGAAAATGGGTTCGAGTCCTACACAGATAATAGTAAAAGGGAGGCTTATGCCTCCCTTTTACCATTGGTGCGAGAGATGGGACTCGAACCCACACGGCGGTCACCACACGCACCTCAAACGTGCTTGTCTACCATTCCAACACTCTCGCAAGTCGCTGTGCTATTATAACCCCATTCACATTTTTTGTCAATCTTTTTTTGCGAATTCAACGCTGATTCTATCATTATGATGGAATTATACAAAAGGTATGTGGCATTTTTAGCCATGTTTTTCTGCGGCAAGAATTGATTTTTGGATTTACGGAAGTATAATGGAGGAGAAGTGGAAAAGGAGGAGATGCTATGCGCGCTCGACATTCCATGGACCTGACACAGGGGCCGATTTTGACAAAGCTTCTGCAGTTTACGATCCCGATCGTTCTTTCCAATCTTTTGCAGCAATTCTACAATGCTGCGGATACCATTGTGATCGGCCAATTCGCAGATACGGAAGATTTGGCTGCAGTCGGCTCTACCGGTTCCATTACCGGCCTGCTGTTAAATTTGTTTTTAGGCCTGGCCACCGGTGTAAACATCATTTGCGCCAATCTGTACGGAGGAAGAAAAAGAGAGGAACTCTCACGGTGTATGCATAATGCCGTGGTACTTGCGCTGATTGCCGGTTTCTTTCTTTCTGGTGTTGGCTTTTTCCTGTCAAAACCACTTCTTCGCCTCATGAATTCTCCGGAAAACGTGTTGGACCGTGCTGCTCTATATATGCAGCTCTGTTTCCTGGGTGTCCCTGCATCTTTTATGTATAATTTCTGTGCAGCTATCCTTCGCGCCCACGGGGATACCAAACGTCCCATGATGATACTGGTCGTTACCGGCTTGGTAAATGTTGTTCTGAACTTGGTGTTGGTGATAGTATACCACATGGGTGTTGCAGGTGTTGCAATTGCTACCGTGACAGCCCAGTACTTATCTGCTATTGCTGTTGTTTGGATCCTGTTTTCTCCCAACGGGGAATTCCGTATGCAGGTCAAAAAGCTTCGACTTTATTGGCCTGAGCTTTGCAGAGTACTTTCTGTTGGCCTCCCTTGCGGTATCAGTGCCATCTTAACCAATCTCTTTAATGTGTTTTTTCAATCCAACATCAATACCTTTGGCGACACGTTTATGGCGGCAACAACTGCGTTTAACAGTATTCTCGCCTTTGTTTATTTGATATTCAATTCTTTCGGTGCTGCGGCGGTGAGCTTTGCAGGACAGAATTATGGTGCAAAACAATATCCGCGCATCGACATGCTTCTAAAATCCGGAAGTATAGCAGCTGCATCCATGGTTTTTGTGCTTGCATTGATCGTGACAGCTATCCCAGAGACTTTGTTGGGGCTCTATACGGATGACCCGGAAGTGATCCGCATTGCGATCCCTATGCTGCTTATGCAGAGCTGGGGTGCACTGTCATGTTGCGTAGGTGAGACTGCTGCTGGCTGTTTGCGCGGCATCGGCAAGACTGCTGTGACGACCATGTCCGGTGTGATCTGTTCTACTATTGTCCGCCTGATCTGGCTGTTTGTGATCTTTCCCCTGTATCCAACCACTGTTATGCTGTATGTATGCTATCCGCTGTCTTATTTCATTAATGCCGGTTTGCAGCTTGCGCTCTATCTGAAATACCGAAAACGTTTGTTGATTCCTCAAGCAGCTTAATAAGAAAAGTGGCATCCCAACGGATGCCACTTTTTCAATCAATCTTTTTTCATGGGCATTGCAGGAAGACCGAATTTCTCACGGGCGGAGTTGATGCCTTCACCTAGAATGGACATCGTTTGCTCGTAGGAGCTGCGCAGTCTGCTTGTGCCGACTTCGTATATGCTCCAATCGTCGATAGCAGTATCCAGCGGGATCACGGTGTAGATCCGTCTACCGCCGGATTCGCTGCGGTATACCCAGGTAGGAAGCAGGCTGATGCCGGAAATGTTCACGGTTCCGTCGCTCCACTTTTCAAATTCTACACCAAAGATTGCGCCGTCCTCTGTATAGTTTTCGTTGGCAACATCCGTCAGTGATTCTCTGCGCTGGTTAGAAATGCAGTTGCCGATGGAATACAGGCAGTAGGTTTCTTCGCCGGTGGAAGAAGTCAGCGTAGTGAAGGGTTGTAGCACGTGGGGGTGTCCGCCTACGATCACATCTACACCAAGCTCACAAAGCTTCTGAGCGATCGCTTTTTGGTTGGAGTTTGGCCGCAGTTCGTACTCATTGCCCCAGTGGATGAAGACGATCGTTGCCTCAGCACCTTCGTTCTCCATGGCGTTCAATGCCGCCTCCAATTCTGCATAAAAACCGGGAAGATCATCGTAGTTAAAGCTAGTGACCAGATCACATGCCTTGGCAGCAAGAGGAATGCCGTTGAGCGTCTTCCGGCCGTCTTCCGTTGGGGTGGTCTCGTAGGTGTAGCAGATCATGCCGACCTTGATGCCGTTTACATCCTGAATGATATAGTCTTTGTCATCGGCGCTCATCTGTGTTCCCAGATACGGCATATTTTTCTCACCGAGGACAGTCTGCGTCCGGATAAAACCGTCATAATGAGTGTCGTAGCTGTGGTTATTGGCAGTCAGCAGCATGTCCACACCGGCATTCTTTAAAGCATCCACCATACTATCCGGACAGTTGAAGGCAGGGTAGCCCTGATAAGGTCCGGCGGCGGTACCGCCAAGGGTTACCTCCAAATTTGCAACCATAAAGTCAAACTGCTTGAAGTATTTCTCAATATGCTTGTAAAAACTGTTAAAATCATATGTTCCATCGTTCTCTTTTGCGGCCTGGATCAGCGGGCCGTGGACGAGAACATCACCTGTGACACCGATGGAAGCAGTTGTGGTAACATAAGGCTGTGTGGGGCCGGTTGTCTGACCGGTGGAGGAGGGTGAGGTGCCTTCTCCGCTGGACGTGCTGCTTTGACTGGGACCGGGTTGATCTCCCGTACCCACAGGTGGTGTGACATTTGGTTCCGAGGGGGAACAGG
This sequence comes from Faecousia sp., assembly GCA_045605575.1. GTDB lineage: Bacteria > Bacillota > Clostridia > Oscillospirales > Oscillospiraceae > Faecousia. The sequence continues at coordinate 11,171 of JAZUQE010000006.1, forward strand.
ATTTGATGCCCAGCATAACTCCCAGGAATATCAACAGCGCAGCCAGGATCAGAACCATTCCGTTGATCGCCGGTTGGCGCTGGTTGCGCCGTTTTGCATATTTACCTTGTGCCATGTGATCACTCCTTGTATTTTGGCTTATGAAAGAGTAAATTCTTGATTATTATACTTTTAAAAGTCTTTTGTGTCAACTCATTGATCGCGATATGGCAGCACTATATGTGTAGGTGTTACAATGATGTGTGACAAATAAGAAAAAAAGAATAGTGAATAGTAGCGACCTGTGTTATGGTTGAGTTGTCCAGACAAAACCGAAAGGCAGGTGCCACTATTCACTAT
>JAZUQE010000007.1:0-3556 GCA_045605575.1 Faecousia sp.
AGGTCCCCGGCGGCTCTTTGGATACTTTCTGGCCGGACAGAAAGTATCCTATTCCCAGCAGCTCCTTTTGCGTCGAAAAGCCGATTCCGTTTCCGCGTACCCTTAGGTGCGGAGGGCGGCGCGTCAAGGTTGCCGCCCCTACTGGTGGAAGATGCATGCCCCAACGGTAATGATCCCACGTAAAATGGCCGGAGGGGATTCCAAAGGGGAAAACGGCGGCTGTTTCGGATCCAGTAGATCCAATCCGTTTTCCCCTTTGGCCGTCTGGGGAGTCCGGGGACCATACGGAAGGTCCCCGACGGCTCTTTGGATACTTTCTGGCCGGACAGAAAGTATCATATTCCCAATAAAGCTTCTTTTGCGGCAAAAAGCCGATTCCCTTTCCGCCCACTCTTAGATGCTGAGACGGAAAGAACAAGGGAGGGTCAAGACCTCCCTTGCAGATCACGGAAACGAAACAGCCCGACCAACTAAAATTTGCATATCCATCCCCCGCGTGAGATTTTGGCTCGGATGAAAGTTTGGAAGCCGACCGCGTACTAAGGTACGCCGAGGCTTTCAAACTGCACAGCTGGACTAAAAGATCCGCCGGGAAAATGAAAAAACTCCCTCCGGTCCTTAGACACGTGAGGGAGATATTTTCAGAGAAATCAGGCCATCTTGTTCAGATGCAGGGTCATGCTGCTCTTCTTCCGGGCAGCAGTATTCTTGTGCAGAATACCCTTGGTCACAGCCTTGTCAACAGCCTGGACAGCAGCCTTGTGGGCAGCCTCAGCGACGGTCTTGTCGCCGCCGGCAACAGCAGCCTCGAACTTCTTGACAGCAGTCTTCAGGGCGGACTTGTCAGCCTTGTTCTTCTCGTAAGCAATCTTGGAAGCAATGACATCCTTCTTGGAGGACTTAATGTTGGGCATGGTTACACCTCCTATTCCCAAACTTGTTCATACAGTTTCACATTATAGCGCGGTTTTTCCATAAAATCAATCCCTTTTTAAAAATTTTTTCTAAGGAAATGCACTTTTTTGCAAGATGCAAAAGTCCGCATCCTGTCAAGTACTTTTTTAGACCGTCTTCGCAACATCCTGGCATTTTTCCAAATCGGATAAAAGTTGGGGATAGACTCTGTTTGATCGGTTAAAATTATGTAAACCAAACTGCATATTCCCCATCCCGTCCCCTGCTGTGGAAAAATCTGTGGAGAATGTGGAAATCTTTTGGATTTCCACAGCTATTTTTCACTTTTGCCCCTTCTCATCCCGGCCGTAAATATGCACGCAAGGATGAATATTCCCGGTTTTCCACGTGTTATGTCGCCAGCGCACCCGGCAATTTTTGGAAATCATTTAGATGCAAAAAGTTGCCTAATTTGTCAATTCCCCATTTTTCCTCCGGTCACTGTCGGACCATGTATGGCAGTTTTTTGTGAAAAACGCACAATGAACCCACTTGTATGATTTGTCCGCCAGCGGAAATACTGTTACCACAAAATCGCTCAGGAGGAACGTTATGCCCGGAAAGGTAGAGATATGCGGCGTCAACACATCCCGGCTGAAGGTGCTCAGCCAGCAAGAGATGACCAGGCTTCTGCTGCAGGTCCGTCAAGGTGATGAGCAGGCCCGGGAACAGCTGATCGAAGGGAACCTGCGACTGGTCCTCTCCGTGATCCAGCGTTTCAGCGGCCGGGGCGAAAGCCCGGATGACCTGTTTCAGGTAGGCTGTATCGGACTGATCAAGGCAATTTCCAACTTCGACCCCTCCAAGGAGGTAAGATTTTCCACTTATGGCGTACCCATGATCGCAGGAGAGGTGCGCCGGTATCTGCGTGATAACGCGGCGATCCGGGTGTCCCGGTCCATCCGTGACGTTGCTTACCGGGTGCTGCAATGCAAAGAGAGCATGACCACCACACTGGGCCGCGAGCCCACTTTAGAAGAGATCTCCAGGGAGCTTTCCCTGGCCCAGGAGGTCGTAAGCGAAGCATTGGACGCTGTCTGCGCGCCGGTGAGCCTGTACGATCCGGTATACACTGACGGCGGTGACCCGCTGACCGTAATGGATCAGGTGCGGGATACCAAAAATACAGAGGGTAGCTGGATGGAGCATATTGCCCTGAAGGAAGCTTTCCGCACCTTGGGTGACCGGGAAAAGCAGATCCTTTCCCTTCGCTTTTACGACGGCAAAACCCAGATGGAGGTAGCAAAACTGGTTGGCATCTCCCAGGCACAGGTATCCCGTTTGGAGAAGAACGCCATCGGTACCATGCGAAAGAAGATCGCCGTATCATCATGAGCAATGTCACTAATTTCAGTATGTCATTGCGAGGAGCAAAGCGACGTGGCAATCCGTAATACCTTTGGGAAAACGGATTCCCACAGCTGCTGCGCAGCCTCGGAATGACAAGGGGGGCTTAACTGAATGCCATTGATCATCATGACAGACCCCATCCGCATATTCCCCTCCCGGCGCGCATACACTTGCGCCAAGGGAGGGGATTGGTATGTCTGTCAGGTTTACACAGCTGCAATGCAAGGAAGTGATCTGCATCAGCGACGGAAGGCGCTTGGGCTTTATTACCGATGTGGTGGTGGAGGTGCCGGATGGGCACATCTGCGCCATCGTTGTGCCGGGCCCCGGACGGTTCCTCGGTGCTCTTGGGCGGCACGATGATTTTTTGATCCCCTGGGACTGTATCCGGCGCATTGGGCCGGACATTGTTTTGGTCGATATCAAGCCGGACGAATGCCGGGTGCCGAAGCCCAGGCAAAGCTGGCTCTTCGGCGGCTGAAAAAATACAAAAAAATCGGGAAATTTTTGAAAAAAACACTTGCAAAATGGGAAGACTTCCACTATAATGAATCAGCATGGGCAAACAGGCTCATGACATCATTATACACCACACACCCGGTGATCGCGTCCCCTAGTGCGAAAGCGGAAGGCGCGAGATGATCGGGGTGGAGGACACAACAAAAGGAGAAATATCAAAATGGCTGTCGTATCTATGAAGCAACTGCTGGAAGCCGGCGTGCACTTCGGTCACCAGACCCGCCGCTGGAACCCCAAAATGGCCACCTATATCTACACCGAGCGCAATGGTATCTATATCATTGACCTGCAGAAGACCGTGAAGAAGCTGGAAGAGGCTTACAACTTCGTCCGCACTCTGGGCGAGAACGGCCAGACCCTGCTGTTCGTCGGCACCAAGAAGCAGGCGCAGGAAGCCATCAAGGAAGAGGCCGAGCGCGTCGGCATGTACTTTGTGAATGCCCGCTGGCTGGGCGGCATGCTCACCAACTTCAAGACCATGCGCGGCCGCGTGGATCGTCTGAATCAGTTGAAGAAGATGCAGGAAGACGGCACCTTCGACATGCTGCCCAAGAAGGAAGTCATCAAGCTGATGGGCGAGATTGCCAAGCTTGAGAAGTATCTGGGCGGCGTGGACGAGATGAAGAAGCTGCCCGGCGCCCTGTTTGTCGTTGACCCCCGCAAGGAGCGCAACGCCATCAACGAGGCCCGCAAGCTGAACATGCCCATCGTGGCCATCGTCGATACCAACTGC
>JAZUQE010000008.1:0-2483 GCA_045605575.1 Faecousia sp.
GTGTCAAAGAAGTGGATCATTTATCTTCACAGCGCCCTATCAAAGGGGATTACAAAGGGGAAAGCCGCGGAAAGTCTTGTTCACACATCCCCGGTCCCCTTTCCCCTTTTGTCGTCTGGGGAGTCCCGGGACCATACGAAAGGTCCCCGGCGGCTCTTTGGATACTTTCTGGCCGGACCGTAAGTATCATAACCCTTCGTTCTTTCACTCCTGCTGCTCTATAATCGTAGGGAGTTTGTTTTTAACAAGCCGGAGGCGCCCCTCCCCATGCCGCTGCCCCTTTGTTATTCGTACAGTGCAGCCAACTCCAGATAGTAGTTAGCGATACCCTGGCATAGAGACTGAGCTTTTTTTACCATAATGTCCGGGTCGACCATAGCATCCATATCGGCGGTATTGGACATATAGCCGCTTTCTGTCAGCACGTTGATGCAAATGCTTTGGCGGGACACGTAATAGTAGTGCCAGAAGTATTCCGAATGGCGGTAGAGCTCTGCGTCCACGGTGGCAAAATGGATCAGCTCGGTGGCCCGCTGAGACACAGGGGAAAAGAAGCCTGCTTCAAAGCCGTGTTGAGTGGGACGGTCTGCGTAATTGTGATGAATGGCAATGCAGTAGTCCGGGGACTGCTCTTTTAAGTACAGGATCCTTTCCCGTTGAGTGGTAGTCTCGTCAATGGTCCGGTTGATCAGCACCGTAGCACCAATGCTTTCCAGCTCCTGCTGTAAAAGCAGGGCAAGCTCCAGATTGCGGTTCTTTTCGTAGTAGCCAAGACCCTTGGAGAAGCCTGCAGCGCCGTTGTCCGCACCGCCGTGACCTACATCGATCATAATGCGTACACCGGTCAGGTCCGCACCGTAGGCGTTATCTGCTTTGGCTACGATCACAGGATTTAGGAATTGGAAGCACAACTGTCCTGCGTCGTTGTAGTAAGCATCCCAGCCGTAAAGGCCGCCTTCCTGCTTCAGATGCAGGCGCAGCGTATAATCGGAGGTGTTTTGGATCCACTCCGCGCGGCTGAAGAGCGGATGATCTGCCGGGATATTCAGTTCTCCGGAGACAACGCTGGCGTAGCAGAAGGTGATGTCTACGTAGGATGCGTCAAATTTTTCGGTTTTATAGCGGCGATTCGTCTCATCCTCATATTGCTGAGGCTCGTAATCAAAGAAGAACGGCGCTTTCCAAAGACAGTCCAAAGTAAGAATGCTGTGGTGGCCTTCCGTGGTCAGAGAGGAAATGCCGATCTCATTGTGATCGGGCAGTGTACCGGTATAGCAGTCTACAGAGGCCCGCTGGTTATCGTAGGGTGTATTTTTGACAGCCGCATAGACGCGAACACCGCAGCGCAGAAGTCGATAGGTCTGCTCACCGCTGTCGGATTCGATCAAGCTGGAGTAGCCGTAATCCATGGTGCCTTTGGGAAGATAGTTGTAGGTAGGGCGGGAAAGGTCGTTGGTACCAAGGCCGGAGAAGGTCTCCACGCTGTGGTCTACCACTTCCACAATAAAACCGGAGCCTACATTGCGGTAGCCCTCGGGGGTAGCATCAGGGTCGCTGTGCTTCACCTCCACTGCGGCATTGCAGGTCAAGAGTCCGGAGGTGTAGACTTCGGTGATACCATCGCAGGTGACGGTAAAGGTCACTTCGCCCAGATCCAGAGGTTCCTTGTTGTTGCCGCTGAGGAAATACTCGCCCAGATATAGCTCGAAGCCATCGGCAAGGCCATTACCCAGCTGATCTACAGTGCGGTACATTTTGACATCCTGCCCCCGGAAGGTAGCCGTGACCGTACTGCCCGCGCGAGCGGCAATGCGCAGAAAAACGGTGGCACCGCTGCCATAGGTGCGGCTGGCATTGGGAGAATAGTACTGCACGCAGTAGCGACGGTGGACCTGATAGGTGGCGCTTTCGCCCTTATGCGTTACGATGATGGTATTGTCGCCTAATTTTAAGGGTATTTGGCAGGTGAAGCTGCCGTCTGCGGAGCGCTCCACAGCATCATCATTAATATACAGGTCAGCTCCTGGGTCGGAAAGACCGGACAGCGTAAATCTCTCTTCCACAGTCGTTACCGCCTCCTGGGGCGTGTACATGGTAAGGCCAATATACTCCGTAGGTGCGGTGGTCGGTTCCGTTTGAGGTGGTGCAGTGGTAACAGCAGTTGTGGGAGCTGTTGCATATGGGACCGTCTGCGAGATATCTGAAAGATTCTGACAAGCGGGCAGGCAGACCAACATCAGCAAAAAGACTGCTAATGTACAGATTACGCGAAGATTCTTTCTCTCTTTCAAGCGAACCACTCCAAATATGTTTTTCTACAACTGAAATATCATACCATACTCTAAGTTGGAATGCAAAAGTTTTTTCAGAAATACCTGGCAAAATGGCCAGAGGGGATTCCAAAGGGGGAAACGGCGGCTGTTTTGGATAAAGCAGATCCGATCAAGTCGGATCGTAGCCATGTCGTTCTGTGAGCCAAGGAG
>JAZUQE010000009.1:0-2856 GCA_045605575.1 Faecousia sp.
CTTCTCAACTCCCTGTCATTGCGAGACCAGTCCGCAGACTGGTCGTGGCAATCTCATTCCCATTCTCACTCCGCACCCCGTAGGGGAGGGTCTTGACCCTCCCTTTTTCCGTCCTCCTTCGCACCCCGTAGGGGCGCTTATCAAGCGCCCGCAAAGGCTCCCCCTATGGGGGCTGTCCGCGCAGCTGCATGAGAGGCAAAACCGTCCGCCTTACTCCAGCTCCTTCAGCGCCATCACGCACCGCAGCACATTCCGCGCGCATTCCTGCATCTCTCCCAGCGTGATCCCCTCCGGCTTGCCGTAGCTTGCCAGTAAGGTTCCGTCCGGTTTCCTGCCCGGCCGCAGCCGCCGTCCGCCGGGCATCAGCACATCCACGCCTGCCCGCACCCGGTAAGCATTGTCCCGCAGCCCCGGAAACTCCGGGCTCCTGCTTGGCTGCATCCACCAGTCTGTGATCACATTTCCCTGATAACCCCATTCCCGACGCAAAACAGTGGTCACCAGATCGTAATGATAATGGCCCCAAACGCCGTTGATCTTGTTATAGCTGGTCATGATGTTCTTGGGGTGTGCGTTCTTAATGCAGATCTCAAAGCCCTTCAGATAGATCTCCCGCAGCGCCCGCTCGGAAAGTACCGAATCGTTGAACTGCCGGAAATACTCCTGGTTATTGCAGGCAAAATGCTTAGGGCAGGCCGACACTCCCACCGACTGGATCCCCCGCACGATCGCTGCGGCAGTCAGCCCTGTCACCACCGGATCCTCCGAAAAATACTCAAAATTCCGTCCGCACAGGGGATTTCGGTGAATATTCATCCCCGGCGCCAGCAATACATCCGTCCCCCGCTGCTTCATTTCCTGACCCAGTGCAGAGAATATTTTCTCCAAAAGAGCACAGTCAAAGGTGCAGGCCAACAGCGTGCCGATGGGCAGCAGCGAGCAGGAATCGTACAGCCGGATGCCGGAAGGACCGTCAGTGGTTACTACTGCCGGGATCCCCTTGCTGCGAAGCGACTCCGTCACGCCGCCAAATGCGCCGGCGTTACCCTTGGCCCCCAGGGGACTGTCCATCACATAATCTCCCCGGCTGATAGCCTCCAGCTCTTCTGCATTCAGCTGGGCTACAAATGCATCCAGACTGACGCTTCCATCCTTCACATCCTTCAGCTTCCAGCCCCGATCCCCGGTCATAGGCACAGCCTCCGGAAGACCTGCCAGGATCCGTCCCTTACGATCCGTCTGTCTGGGATGGGCGTGTGCATGCTGATCGATCGGCGAAATAACGGGAAATGCCGCTTCCGGGGCAGCCACCTGGCTGCACGGAACAATGACCTCGTTTTTTTTCCTGCAGGAAGCTGTCGATCTGCTCTGCCTGCCGCACATCACCGCCCAGATACACCCGATAGCTTCCCCGCAGCAGCAGCCAGCACGCGCCGTGCCCGCTGTGCCCGGCATCATCGTAAGAAGCCAGCCGCTCTTTTGGGATCTCTAATGTCAGCACCTGGCTCTGCCCCGGCTCCAGCAGCTTTGTCTTGGCGAAGGCCACCAGCTCCCGGGCCGGATTACCCAGTGCTCCGTGAGGCTTACGCACATACAGCAGCACCGTTTCCTTGCCGGCGCAGCTGCCCGTATTGGTCACCGTAATTTCGTACACCCGCTCTCCCACCGTCTTCACGCTGCTTTGGAAGCTCGTGTAGGAAAGTCCATAGCCAAAGGGATAGAGCACCTTATCCCGGGCAAATGTCTCAAACCAGCGGTAGCCTACATAGATATCTTCCCGGTATTCGTTGCGCCATCTGCCGCCGAAATGGGCCGCGCTGGGATGATCCTCGTATCGGCATGACACCGTATCGGTCAGCCGCCCCGAAGGACTGACCTTTCCGCTGAGCAGATCCGCCGCCGCGTTGCCGCTTTCCATACCGCCCTGCCACAGCAGCAGCGCGCCACCCAGAGGATACGCTTTCAGCCAGGCAAGATCCATTACCGCTCCCGTGTTCAGCAGCACCGCCGCATCCGGAAAAACCTCCGTTACCAGCCGCAGCATATCCCGTTCCCGGTCGGTCAGATAAAAGCTTCCCTTTTCCGGCACATTCTCTCTGTCTTCTCCGGAGGCCCGGCCAATAACGATCACCGCATGTTCACTGTTCTGCCGCGCCCTGGTAACCACTTCCCGGGTCAATGTCATCTCCGGATAGCACCGGGGCCATGCGCCCCAAATGCCGTGATCTACCGGATTCTCCCGGCAAAACCGCTCATATTCCTGTGCCAGCTCCTCGTTGACCGCCAGCGCGTCGCACTGTCGCAAACCTTCCAGCAGGCTGACCTTGTAGGGTGCGTTCACATCGCCGCCGGAGCCGTAGCCGGTGTAAAACCAGTCGATCTGACACCGGCCGAATACACTGACGCGGCTCCCGGCCGGAAAGGGCAGGACCCGGTTTCCCAGTAGCACCGCACCCTGTGCCGCTGCCGCCCGCAGAAGCGCCGGCATGCCGGGCATCACGCTCTTTTGGGGGTTGTGATGCTCTTCTCCCTGGGCGAGGCCACCGCCTAAACGGATCACGGAATTGACAATTTTTCCGATAAATTTCATAATCCACCCCTGGCAAAATGATAATTTCATGTTAATACCATGCTAACATCGCATCCTCTTAAAGTCAACCAAAATACAAAGGAATGTATACCCCCTTTCGCCGCCATCTGTCAAAACCTTACAGGAAAAATGTAGGTTTGTCAATGATGTGTTACACATTGGGGAAAGAAAAAAGAATGTGCTTGGGTGACTTCCAGTTGAGGGGTCTCATAGGGAAGTTGTTATACTGACGCTGTCTGACAGCGAGTTGCTTTTCAAAATCTGTG
>JAZUQE010000010.1:0-4557 GCA_045605575.1 Faecousia sp.
TGCAAGCCCGCTTTGTCGGGCGTAGCATCTGCCGGGCACCGCAACAGGGCGTCCCTACGGTTTTTCGGTGTGTAAAACACACCGAAAAACTGAAATAAGTCGGAGGCCAAGCGGGCTTAGGAAGACAACACCCACAGCCAACTCCTTGGCTCACAGAACGACATGGCTACGATCCGACTTGCCCGCTTTGTCGGGCGTAGCATCTGCCGGGCACCGCAACAGGGCGTCCCTACGGTTTTGCGGTGTGTAAAACACACCGAAAAACTGAAATTTGCTTACCGGTTTGGATGGTTTGCCCAGGGGGGAAGAGCCTCAAAGCAGGCTTCCCGGCCCTGATAGGGAAAGCGCAGGCAGCAGGAAAAGAGCATAGGGGAGGGTTCTTCGTCCCGGGCACCGTATTTGTGATCGCCTACCAGCGGAAAGCCCCGGGAGGCAAACTGCACCCGGATCTGATGGCTGCGGCCGGTGTGGAGGCGAATGCGGACCAAAGCGGGATCTTCATGGGTCAGCCGGGTAAACTCCAGCCGGGCCTCTTTGACACCAGCCCGTTTGCGGTTTACCACATAGACCTTATTCTTGCGGCTGTCCTTGAACAGCAGATCCTGCCAGTCCCCGGTTTCCGGGGGCATGCCGTGTACTAAGGCTACATATTCCTTGACAATGCCGTTTTCTTGGATCAGCCGGGAAAAACGGGCTGCGGCATCTTTGGTGCGGGCATATATCATCACCCCACCGACATTTTGATCCAGCCGGTGCAGGGGAAACACTTCTCCACCCAGCTGGGCTGCAAGGGTCCGGGGGATATCATGCTCAGAATCCATGCCGACTTCCTTTATGCACACGGCGATCCGGGGATCGGAATAGAGAATTTCCATATTGTCAGCTCCTTTTCTTCCAGTATAACAAAAAACGGAAAAATGTCCATGAAAAAAAGAAAAGCCGTTGCAAGGAGTCAAAAAAATAGTATAATGAATGCATCACGAAAGAGAGGAATCCCTATGACAACGAAAGACTTTCAGCGCAAACGGCCATTGATGATCTTTTTGAGCTATTTCGGAAAGCATAAAAAGCTGTTTGCCATCGACATTTTGTGTGCCTGCCTGATAGCAGCTATCGACCTGATGTTTCCACTGGTGACCAGAAGCGCGCTGTATGATATGCTGCCGGAGAAGATGTATCAAACCTTTTTTACGGTGATGATCCTGGTGGTAGTGTGTTATCTGCTGCGGTCGCTTTTGAATTACATCGTGGGTTACTACGGGCATACTTTCGGTATCCGGGTGGAAGCGGACATCCGGCGGGATCTTTTCCGCCATATGCAGGAGCTGAGCTTCGATTTTTATGACCGTAACCGCACCGGACAGCTGATGAGCCGGCTGACATCCGATCTGTTTGAACTGACGGAGCTGGCGCACCATGGCCCGGAGGATCTGCTGACTTCTATTTTGACGATTATCGGCGCTCTGGTGGTGATGGTTTCTATTCGCTGGGAGCTGGCAGTGTTGGTGGCGCTGATGATTCCCGTGTTTCTGGTGGTGGTCATGACCATGCGCCGCAGCATGGGCAAAGCATCCAGTGTGCGTAAGCAGAAAACTGCCCATATCAACGCAGAGATCGAAAGTAGCCTGTCCGGCATCCGTACGGCAAAGGCTTTTGCCAACGAGGGTGTGGAGAATGCCCGCTTTGATGCGGCAAATGAGCAGTTTAAGGCCTCTGGCCGGGGGTTCCACAAGGCCATGGCCAGGTTCCACAGCAGTGTGGAATTCTTTTTGTGCAGTTTGAACGTGGTGGTCATCGGCGTGGGTGGCTATTTCGTTATGCGCGATACCATGGACTACCGGGACCTTCTGACCTTTACGCTGTACATCTCTTCCTTCGTGGGCCCTATGCGGAAGCTGTCCGGCTTCTCGGAGATGTTTGCCAACGGTTTTGCGGGTCTGAACCGTTTCGTCAGCATCATGCGTACCGAGCCTGCTATTCAGGATAAGCAGGATGCGGCGGAGCTGAAGGCTGTGAAGGGCGCGATTACGGTGTCCGATGTATCCTTTGCCTATGATGGGGATCTGGATGTGCTGCACAGCGTGAGCCTGGAGGTAGTGCCCGGCGAGACTGTAGCCATCGTAGGCCCCTCCGGCGGCGGAAAGACCACGCTCTGCCAGTTGATTCCCCGTTTTTATGACGTATCCGGCGGCAGTATTGCCATTGACGGGCGGGATATCCGGGATGTGACCCAGAAAAGTCTGCATGAAGCCATCGGCATCGTGCAGCAGGAGGTATTCCTGTTCGCGGACACGATCTTTGAGAACATCCGCTACGGCAAGCCGGAGGCTACCTTCGAGGAAGTGGTGGAAGCGGCTAAAAAGGCGGAGATCTACGAAGATATCCTGGCGATGCCCCAGGGGTTCGATACCTATGTGGGTGAGCGGGGAACAGTTCTGTCCGGCGGACAGAAGCAGAGAGTAGCGATCGCCCGGATCTTTTTGAAAAATCCGCCTATCCTGATCCTGGATGAAGCTACCTCCGCACTGGACTCTGTGACGGAAGCCAAGATCCAGCGGGCATTTGATGCCCTGGCCAAGGGAAGGACTACACTGATCATTGCCCACCGGCTGTCTACCATCCGGGCAGCGGACCGGATCATTTCTATTGCCGATGGTGTGATCACCGAATGCGGCTCCCACGAGGAACTGGTCGGCACAGGCGGTATCTATGCCCAGCTGTACAGGACGCAGAATGCACTGGCGCTGGAAGCGCAGGGGCGTGAGGCATGAATTTGGCGGCCATACTGCGGTCGTGAAAATACCCGAAGAGGATGTATGGGCAGACCGGTGCTGCATAGCGAAATCGCATTTGCGGATGGCACGGAGGTTGGAGCCTTGTGTCCTGCCGAAATGATAAGCATGGCCCGGAAAGGACGGAAGCAAACTGTAAGCCCCGGCAATTCCATAGATATATACAAAAAGGCGCTGTCTCATGCATTTTGAGATAGCGCCATTTACTTATGCGTCGTGGTTTCGTTCTTTGTGTGCCTGGGTGATGACCAGCTGCATGGCGATGGCCACAGCGACCATAATGGCACACATGATGACCATAACTTTTGTGTAGGTGCCGGTTAGGTCGTATACCAGGTTTGTCAGCGGCATGCCGACGGCGTAGCCAAGCTGATTAAAGGCAATGAGCAGACCCATGAGCTGCGCATAGTCCTTTCTGCCGAAAAGCTCCGCTGTGATCAGCGGCAGCATGATCGTCTCCAAGGGGAGGGCAAAGGAGGTCAGTATTTCCGCTGCAATGGCCATAGGACCATTGGAGACAAAGGCCAGCAGCAAAATACCAATGAGGGCACAAAGATTGCATACCAGCATGGTGACGCGAAGACCGAACTTATCAAAGCTGAAGCCGGTGTACATTTTTGCTGCGGTAAGTGCTACGGAGTGGATGCTCAGCGCCAGGGACATAGTACCGGTGGGGATGCCCCGGTCCAGCATGTGTACCGACGCTACACCATTGACTGCGGTCAGCAGCATGCCTGTGAGGAATACACAGAGGATGCAGATGTAGAAATAGGGCTTATGTAAGGCCTGCTGCTGGGTGATCCCTGTCCATTCGCTGCCACGTGATCTCTTCGCCGCAATGATCCCGGTGCCCATCGGCTCCAGCCCTATATCCGCAGGCTTGTTTCGCAGCAGAAGCACCACCAGCGTGCCAACGCACAGCATGAGAATACTTACGATGCGGTAGGCGTTTCGCCAGCCATCGGAGGCGGTAAAGATCACGGGTGTGAGCAGCTGGACAGACAAGGCACCCATCACACCGTTAGCGGCCAGGATCACGCCCATATAGGTACCTTTTTTGCTGGTGAACCACTGCTCGACCACAAAACCGACCAGACTGGTACCGGTCCATGCCAGACCCAGGCCCAGAAGGACACCGCCTAGGTAAAAGACAGCCACATTCTGCGCAGCGGAGTTCAAGGCTGCAGAAGCGGCAAGGCACACAAAGCCCATAGCGGCCAGCTTTCTGGCACCCAGTTTGGCGATCAGTTTGCCAAAGAACAGGTTGACAATGGCAACAGTAATGTAGCGGAAGCTGTTGGTGACGGAATAGACGCTGCGCGGGATCTGCATGTCTTCTGTGATGGCACGCAGATACAGGCTGCCGGGGCTGGAGCAAAAGCCCAGGGAGCAGCCAACCATCAGAAAGCTGATGGCGAGCACGATCCAGCCGTAGTGAAAGCGCCTGGTCAGAGGTTTGACGTCCATAATGTGTCCTTTCAGGGAAAGAGATCCAAATTTCAGTTTTTCGGTGTGTTTTACACACCGAAAAACCGTAGGGACGCCCTGTTGCGGTGCCCGGCAGGTGCTACGCCCGACAAAGCGAAGTCGGATCGTAGCCATGTCCTTCTGTGAGCCAAGGAGATGGCTGTGGGTGTTGTCTTCCTAAGCCCGCTTGGCCTCGGACTTGGTAAGCAAATTTCAGTTTTTCGGTGTGTTTTACACACCGTAAAACCGTAGGGACGCCCTGTTGCGGTGCCCGGCAGATGCTACGCCCGACAAAGCG
>JAZUQE010000011.1:0-3005 GCA_045605575.1 Faecousia sp.
GGGAAGGGCGCAGCGGGAGATGGCGGAAGATCTGTTTGGTATGGAAGATTGATGACAATACAAAGGCTGCTTTATTCCGCGCGAAGCGGAGAAGGGTCAAGGGGTTCAGATTTATCTGAACTGGGACGGGAGTGAATGACAGTCCAGTGGGCTGTCAGAGCGCATCCAGCCTGCGCCGCAGCGCAGGGCGAGATCCCTAACTCTCCGCCATAAAAGGACTGAAACTTTGATACAAGGTTTCAGTCCTTTTCTTTATGTTCTTGCAGAATCCTAATGCAAAACGGAAAATGCACCCGGGAAGACAAAAGCCACAGTTTTGTTTTGGACTGTGGCTTTGCTCAATTGTCTTGCAGCTTTCTTACACGATTCCCATGCCCATCTCCACCAGCAGCGCCACAATTACAACCAGCGCAGAAATGATGAAACCGTGGATCATGGGGCGGATGCCAGCCTTCTTCATGCTGGCGAAGGAGGTATTCAATCCGATGGCAGCCAGTGCGCAGACCATCAGGAACTTGCTGGCAGTCTTGGTGCCGCTCACCAACTGCGCAGGGATAGGAAGGATGCTCGCCACGATGGACATGGCCAGAAAACCTAGAATGAACCAGGGGAAGATCTTCTTGATGGAGAACTCAGCTTTAAGCGCACTGCCGTCCTGCTGGAGAGCCATGGCTTCCTTACGCTTCAGGTTCAGCTGCACAAGGGCGAACACGATCACCGTGGGGATGATCGCCAGCGTGCGGGTCAGCTTGACCATGGTGGCGAAATCGCCTGCCGCCTCGGAGAAGGCATAGCCGGTGGCCACCACGGAGGAGGTGTCGTTCACCGCCGTACCTGCCCAGATGCCAAAGGCCTGATCCGTCATACCCAGTGCCCGGCCCATGATAGGAAACAGTACGATCATCGCCATGTCAAATAGGAAGGTGGCGGACATGGCGTAGGCAACGTCGTTGTCGTCCGCGTCGATGGTGGGGGCGATAGCGGCAATGGCAGAGCCACCGCAGATGCCTGTACCAGCGGAAATCAAATTGGACAGCTTCCAGTTCAGTCCCAGCGCCTTGCCGATGAAGTAACCGCCGCCAAAGCAGGTCAGTAAGGTGAAGACCATTACCGTCAGGGACATCCGGCCTACGTGCAAGATGGTGGTGATGTTCAGCGACAGCCCCAGCAGGATAATGGCGAATTTCAATATCTTCTTGGAGGTGAACTTCAGCCCTGTGGCGAACACATCCGTCTTGCGCACGAACTGGTTGAGAAACATGCCAATGAACATGGCAATTACCGCAGAGCCGATCAGGTGGATGGGCAACAGGCTCTCAAGCCAGCAAGCCAGCAGCGCGACGATGATCGGCAGCACAATCCCGGGTAGCAGCTTTATGATCTTCATGGTGAATCTCCTTTTCGCTTGATAACAGGCTTGATTATATCACAGCCGTATGATAAAATGAAATTATCATTTATTATTGCTTGTTAATCTCAAATTATAGGTGGTGCGTTATGCTTGATTACCGAACGGAAACCTTTCTGACCCTGTACAAGGAAATGAACTACCGTCGCACTGCCGAGCGTCTGCAAATGACTCAGCCCGGCGTGACGCAGCACATCCACTATATAGAGAATTATTATGGCGTAAAGCTCTTTGTTTATGATGGGCATCGATTGCTTAGAACTCCTGAAGCAGAGCGGCTGAAACGGCATATCGACAGCACACGGGCAGCAGAGCATGACCTCCGCGCCGGATTTGTGCAGACCGATATGCTGCATCTGCGGGTGGGAGCCACCAAAACCATAGGAGAATATGTTCTCGTGCCAACGGTACGCCAATTCCTAAAAAAAGAAAATCACCAGATTGATCTGCTGGTCGACAATACCGAAACATTGCTTGCTATGCTCGAACGAGGAGAATTGGACTTTGCAATAATTGAAGGCGTGTTTGATAAAGAAAAGTATCCGCACCGCCTCTATAAAAAAGAGAGCTTTTTGGGCATATGCAGCCGCCGCCATTCTTTTGCAGGCAGAACCGTTTCTCTTGAGGAAGTTCTTCAGGAAAGCCTGCTTGTGCGTGAGAAAGGTTCCGGAACACGCATGCTTTTGGAACAGGCCGTGGCCGCAAGAGGTTATTCACTGGACAGCTTCAGTCGGCATTCGTCCATCAGTAATTTTTCTATTATTTGCGACTTGGTTGCAATGGATCATTTGATTACTTTTGCATATGAACCAATTAGCCACTGCCGAAATGACTTGGCAACATTTAGGGTGGAGGACATGGAGATCACTGGTGAATTCAATCTTGTTTATATTAACCGTTCGGTTGCAGAACCCAAAGCCGATCTATTTCTTGCAAACTGCTAAAGCTATGACTTGTCAGATAGTTTCTAATAGCAAAACGAAAGATCGGTGTTGCACCCACCGAGCCTTTTTTTGCACCCAAGAACCAATTTTTGCCCCCAAATGCACCCATTGCAAAACGAAAGGGTTATTGCAAAATGGTAGCCGGGAATTGTATTAGTTTTTGAGTCATTTCACAGTAAAAACGGGATACCCTTTGGGGTGTCCCGTTTCTATTTGCATTGAAGGTGGATTCGAACACGCGGGCTGGAAGGCCGTGGGGGCGCGATATGATCTGGGGTTCGGGTGGAAAACGAGGCGCACATCGAAAAGAAAATTTGGTTGTCAAAACATTCACTATTCCTTTTTGTGTCGAATTGTGGTATCATCTATACGCTGAATAAGCTCTTCGGAGCGCAATGAAATGGGTGTTTGTTACGGAAACAATCGTGACGCTGCTGATTGTTACCGGCATTGCGGGCGTGGGCGGCACAGGCATCGGCGGCCTGGTCGGCGCGCTGCTGCAGAAGGATTCCAACAAGGCGGTCAGCCTGCTTTTGAGCTTTGCGGGCGGCATCATGCTGGGCGTTGTCGGCTTTGACCTGATCCCCGAGGCCGTTGCGACGGGCGCGGGCGTGGGCATGGTCATTCTGTCCGTTGCGCTGGGCGTGGCGGTG
>JAZUQE010000012.1:0-3025 GCA_045605575.1 Faecousia sp.
AACGAAAAGCGCTCCGACCAAAAGTCGGAGCGCCTACTTGCGTATTCAGAAGCTTCTTACTTCGCGCCGGCGATCTGTGCAGCCACCTCAGCAGCGGAGTTCTCTTCCTTCTTCTCGATGCCCTCACCCTTGATGTAGTGAATAGCGTCGACGAACTTAACACTGCCGCCCAGCTTCTTGGCAGCGTCGGCAATGTAGCCGGCGACATCACCCTTGAACAGGTCGGAGCGGACGAAGTCCTGCTGCAGCAGGCAGCTTTCCTTGTAGAAAGCGTTGATCTTACCGGCAGCGATCTTCTCCTTAACGGCAGCGGGCTTGCTTGCCATCTTGGGATCGTTGTCCATGAGAGCCACCTGAACGGCCAGCTCCTTGTCAACATCTTCCTGGGGAACCTGAGTCTTGTCCCAGTACTTGGGGTTCATGGCAGCGATCTGCATAGCCACGTTCTTACCGACCTCGGCAGCGTCCACGTCAGCATCCAGATTGACCAGAACACCGTGGCTGCCGCCCATGTGGACGTAAGCAACGCTGGTACCGGTAGCAAAACGGTCGAAACGGCGGATCTGCATATTCTCACCGATGGACATAACCTTCTCCTGCAGGATCTCGGTAACAGTCAGCTCGGAGTTGGGGTACTTGCAAGCCTTCAGAGCCTCTACGTCAGCGGGAGCATCGGTAGCGACAACGGTAGCCAGATTCTTGACCAGATCCTGGAAAGCATCGGTCTTAGCGGCAAAGTCAGTCTCGGAGTTGACCTCGATGACGACGCCGATACCGTTCACCACGGTAGCCAGAGCAACGCCCTCAGCGGCAATGCGGTCAGCCTTCTTAGCAGCCTTTGCCAGGCCCTTCTCACGCAGCCAGTCAACAGCCTTTTCCATATCACCGTCGGTAGCGGCCAGAGCAGCCTTGCAGTCCATCATGCCGACGTTGGTCATTTCACGCAGTTTCTTAACATCCAGAGCAGTAAAAGCCATTTTGTTATCCTCCTATAATCTTTGATGCAGGGAGCAACATGCTCCGCAAACAGGTAAATTACTCAGCAGCAGCTTCTTCAGCAACAGGCTCAGCAACAGCGTCCTCGCCCTGACGGCCTTCGATAGCAGCGTTAGCCATGGTAGCAGCGATCAGACGGATAGCGCGGATAGCGTCATCATTGCCGGGGATCACGTAATCGATCTCATCGGGATCGCAGTTGGTATCAACGATAGCCACGATGGGAATGTTCAGCTTGTGAGCTTCAGCGATAGCGTTGCGCTCCTTGCGGGGGTCAACGATGAACAGAGCAGCGGGGATCTTCTTCATTTCCTTAACGCCGCCCAGGTACTTTTCCAGCTTCTCGATCTCGCCCTGGTGCTTGATAACTTCCTTCTTGGGCAGCATAGCGAAGGTGCCGTCCTCTTCCATCTTGCGCAGCTGAGCCAGACGGTCGATACGGGAACGCATGGTGCGGAAGTTGGTCATCATACCGCCCAGCCAGCGGGAGTTGACGTAGTAACCGCCGCAACGGGCAGCCTCTTCCTTGATAGCGTCCTGAGCCTGCTTCTTGGTGCCGACGAACAGAACGTTGCCGCCATTGGCGGAAATCTCACGAACGAAGTTGTAGGCTTCCTCCAGCTTCTTAACGGTCTTCTGCAGGTCGATGATGTAGATACCGTTACGCTCGGTGTAGATGTAGGGAGCCATTTTGGGGTTCCAGCGGCGGGTCTGGTGACCGAAGTGTACACCGGCCTCCAGCAGTTGCTTCATAGATACGACAGCCATTTTTAATTTTCTCCTTTTTGTTTGTTCCTCCACCCGGCTTCAATCTCGCACGGCCCATTCCGAAGAACACGTGGGGATGCAATCGCCGAGTGTGTGGTTTAATTACTATGGGAAAAATCCCATGCCGAACTATTATAATGGAACGAAATCCATTTTGCAAGTAGTTTTTCCAAATTTTTTAGGAATATTCCAGTTTTTTCTTATGTATTTAAGCGTTTCCTTTGGTTTTATAAGAATATTCCTGCTTTGCAAAAGGAAAACCCGCAGTTGCCTGCGGGTCGGGTGGTAAATTTTAGCTTATCGTTCTGATAGATATTGAGAACGTAGGGGCCGATGACCACATCGGCCCCTACAACAGCCTATAGAATTCGTGTGCTAAACTAAAATTCATATACTAAAAGAAAAACCCCAGTTTTCCTCGGGGCACCCGGCATTCATCGGGCTTTACATCCACCAGCACGATATCCGGCCCCATTCTGCGGATACAGTTCCATGGGATCACATAATCATCCCGCCGGCCCCAGAGTCCGAAAAACCGGCAGGGCCCGGGCACAATGATCGCTACGATATTCCCCTCCGGCACCTCGATCCGGGCATCGGCAATAAAGCCCAGCCGCCGCCCATCGCATACACAGATGACCTCCTTGCAGTGCAGGTCCGTAAACTTCGTACCCATACCCAGCCTCCTAAGTCTTGTTTGTGTAAGTCTATGTGGGCCGAACAGGGAATATACCTTAAAATAGTTGACAGTTGACAATTGAGAGTTACGGTGTCCCCTATGGGGACCTATTTAAATAATTTCCGAAGGAAATGCCTCAACTATCAACTGTTCCCTGTCAACTGAGTTTACGAAACGCTGAAGGACTTTCTCATAGTGCTGATGGCGCTTTTTTCCAGCCGGGAAACCTGTGCCTGAGAGATGCCCAGGGTATTGGCCACCTCCATCTGGGTCTTGCCGTCATAAAACCGCAGGCTCAGGATCTGCTTCTCCCGGCTTCCCAAGGCCTGAAAGGCACTGCGCAGGGCAATCCGCTCCATCCAGTTTTCATCGGTATTTTTATGATCCCGAACCTGATCCATCACCGTCAGCGGATCGCCGCCGTCGGAATACACCGGATCGTACAGGCTCATGGGCGCGCAGACCGCATCCAGCGCCTCTGCCACATCCTCCACTGGCAGCTCCAGCTCCCGAGCCACCTCCTCCATGGTAGGCTCCCGGCCCAGCCGCAGCTGCATGGCCTCCTTGCACTGCAGCACCCGG
>JAZUQE010000013.1:0-5127 GCA_045605575.1 Faecousia sp.
ATTGAAGATCAAACTGCGGCAGAAATTCAGTGTCAGCGCATTCTGGGTACGTTTGGTGGAGAAAAGATAGGCTGCCAGCACGGCACTGTTGGCGGCGAAAACGTAATTCAGACTGTACTGGGGCAGGGCTGTGACCACCACCGTTTTGGCGGCTTCATTGGCACCGAACAGAGCGCAGAGAGGGCCTCCGATAAAGAGGGTGACGACCAACGCAATGCCGCCGCCCACAATACTCATGGTCATGCCGCTGCGCAGATAAAACCGGAGGCTCTTGTCATCCTTGGCACCATAGCTTTGTCCAAACAAGGGCTGAAGTCCGGAGGAAATGCCCCAGGACAGAGAACCGAACAAAGAACCGGCATATCCGATGATGGAAAAGGCATTCACCGCGGCATCTCCCAGGTGGGTCAGCAGCATTCGGTTCATGGAGAATGTGGTGATGGGGCCTGCAAACTGAGAGACCATTTCAGGCATTCCCCGAAGAATCAGCTTCTTATACAGGGACGGCATTGCCTTGAATTTTTTAATTCGCAGCTGTCCTCTTTGACGGAAGAAGTGAGTGGAAAGCAGGATCACCGTCAGAAGTGTGGCGACACCGGTGGCAAAAGCGGTGCCTGCCAGACCCATTTTCAGAGGGAACACCATGATCCAGTCGCCAATGATGTTGGTAACAGTACAAAAAATCGCCGCCTTGGAACAAAGACCGGGATCACCGTCATTCCGGATAAAGCTAGCCAGACAGGTATAAAGACCGGAGGGAATGACAAATACGGAATACCAGAAAATATAGTCGGAAACCATGTTCAGATAGGTGTCATTGGCACCCAGCAGGCGGGATATCTGATCCGTAAAGCAGACACCCACAACGGTCAGCACAGAGAATACGCCAATGACAGCGGAGATGGCGTGCATGAAAGCCTGATTGGCACCTTCTGTGTCTCCACGTCCGATACGGACTGCGGCAACCGCAACACCACCAATGGAAAACAGTGCGGAAATGGCACCGACCACCATGGCGTAGGGCCATGCAATATTGGATGCACCCAGAGCATCCGTACCAACACCATTGCCCACAAAAATGCCGTCCACGATGCCCAGCAGGAAAAAGCTGGCATTGCTGAGCATAGCGGGCAGGATATATGTTTTCAGATTCTTTTTCTGCTCTGTCATAGCTTACTCCCCAAACCACGCTTTGCAGAAAGCGGCGATGGCAGGGATCTGGACTTTGATCTCCTTGCCGTTGATCTTGGGGCCGGTAGTGTTGATACACAGGTGGTAGTTTTCCTTGGCACCCCAAATCTGATCGGTGATGGTTTCATAATAATACTTTCTCTGCCGCTCGGTTTTTTGGATCAGGCGCTTCAGCTCCTTGTCGGACAGCTTTTCATCCACAGAAGCCTTGAAGCGGCAGCGCTGAATTTTGGTTTCCATATCCGCATAGACAAACAGGTTCAGCGGCTTCAGATCTTTCAGAATAATATCCGCACAGCGGCCTACGATCACACAGTTTTTCTTCTGTGCCAGGGACCGCAGAACTTCCTCCTGTGCCTGGAAGATTTTCAGGTGGTTTTCGTTGAAGGCGCTGACGGTTCCAAAGGTTCTGCCGTAGGTGATGGGATAAGCTCTGGGAACCACATTCTCCACAATGCCTTTCACATACGCTTCTGCCAGACCGCTGTGCTCTGCAATGGCAGTAAGGATTTCTTCGTCATAATAGGCGTAGCCAAGGCTTTCTGCCAGACGCTTTCCCAACTCCCGTCCGCCGCTGCCGAATTCCCGGCCAATGGTAATGATGTTCATAGATATGACCTCTCTAAATAGTATTATTTTCGGACTTTTATTTCAAAAACATAGGCTGCAAACCGCAGCCCGTGTTTATTTTATGGATGCTTCAAAAGAACGGGTATAACCGCGCAGCAGCCGGATCATCAGCTCTGCATCTTCCGGAGAAAGGCTGCCCATGGCGGTGTTTTCGGCAGCTTCCAACCGCTCAAAGGAATCCCGGTAGAAGGAGATACCTTGTGGAGTCAGCCGGATGCACTTTCTCCTACGATCCTCCTGGTCTTCAACCAGTTCGATGCGTCCCTGTTTCAGAAAAACGCGGATCACAGAATGGACTGTCTGCTTTGGCAGCAGCGTTTTTTCACACAAGGTCTTTTGGGTGCAGCCCTGCTGACCGCTTTTGTAGATATAATACAGAATGTTCAGGCTGGTGTAGGACAGGCCAATGGACTTGGCATAATCCTCATACAGAACTTCCATTCTGCGCCAGATGTCGCAAAACTGGGAAAGCTGTTCCTGATTCGGGTACATGGGCATCATCCTTTTGGTATGAATTTAGGACTATCATAGCACACTGTAGCCGCATTTTCAATATGCAGATGTGTTATCCTTTCCTTGACAAGGCAATGACCATCCTGTATAATTCTTAAAGTCCGTAACAGTACTTTAAGGAGTGATTATATGGCAAACAGAACAATCGCAAGGCGTTTGATCCTTGCGCTGTATAATATTGATGAAGTATATCTGCTGAATGAGAAAAAGAAGAAGCTGTCTGATGCTGAACTGTGCGTCATGTATGCGTTGGACGACGGCAAGCCCCATTCCCAGCGGGAGATTTCTCAGGAGTGGCTTGTTCCCAAAACCTCCGTCAACACTATCGTCAAGCGTTGGGAAAAGGGAGGCTATCTGACCATGACTCCAATCCCCGGAAAGCGCAGGGAAATGGAAATCACCCTGACAGAGCAGGGAAAGGCTTATGCAAAAGAGTTCATGGGCTTCTTGTATCAGGCTGAGGATATTGCTCTGGCAAAGACTTTGGAGAAGTACGGAACCGGGTTTATCGATGCCATAGAATTCTTTGGTGATAGTCTGAAGGATGCTTTTGAGGAGGTAATCTGATGGATCTGTTAAAGGATAATCCGAAGAAGCTCTTTTGGAAGTTTCTGATCCCGGCAGTCAGCTCCGCCATTGCGGTTGCGGCCTATAGCTTTGTGGATACCATCGCCATCGGTCAGGGTGTTGGCCCGGAAGGAACCGCCGCCTGCGCCATCGTGCTGCCCATCTTTTCGATTGCCCATTTCATTGCCCTGCTCTGCGGTATTGGCGGCAGTGTGCTGATGAGCCGGGCAAGAGGTGAGGGTAACAACGAAAAAGGCGATGCCTATTTTACTGCATCGCTCCTGTTTGTGGGTTTCGTTACGCTGATTGTCTGGATCTTAGGCACCGCATTTCAGGAGCCGCTGTACCGCTTGTTCGGTGCGGATGACAGCTTGCTCCCATACGCCTATGAATATGGCAGATGGATCTTCTATGCCCTGCCATCCTTTGTGCTGGTTTACTTTCTGGGTTGTTTCATCCGAACGGACGGCGCTCCCAAATTTGTCATGATGGTAACGCTCCTTGGCGGTGTCATCAACATCATCGGTGATATTGTTCTGGTTTTTCCGCTGAAGATGGGAATGACCGGTGCGGCCTTGGCAACGGTGGCAGGCTCGGTGGTGCAGACCGCCATGCTGCTGGGCTATATCCTGCTGGGTAAAACATCGCTGCATCTGGCGAAACCCTATCAATGGCGAAAGGCAGTTCGGAATATCAGCGTCCTTGGTATTGGCGCAGGCGTCTCTCAGGTTGCCATGACAGTCGTTACCTATATCATCAACAATCAGATCATGAGATACTCCGGTGCGGCAGCACTGGCTGTTTATGGAATGCTCAGTACCGTGGTTGCACTGTTCCTCAGCATTTTCTCCGGCATTGGCGAAGCAGCTCAGCCCATCGTTTCAGTGAACTTTGGCGCAGGAAATCGAAGCCGCTATCAGAGCGTAGGCAACTTGGGCGTCAAAACGGCAATTGTATTTGGCACGGTTTGCTTTGGGATCTGTGCCCTGTTCCCGGATCAGATGACCAGTCTTTTTATGAAGGTCACCCCGGAGGTGGCCGAAATCGCACCCTATATCGTCCGGGTCTATGCCATCTCCTTCCTGCCCATGGCGATCAATATGTTTGCGACAGCCTACCTGCAATCCGTATCGAAAGCAAATGCGGCAACTGCTGTTTCCATGCTGCGGGGACTGATTCTTTCCTCCATCCTTCTTTATGTCCTGCCGCTGTTCATGAAGGGTGACGGCATCTGGTGGGCGGTTACAATTGCGGAGATCCTTGCAGCAATTGTTGCTATGCGATATCTGATTCCCGAATTGCGTGGAGTCCATAGAAGAAATCAGAAAAGCTAATACGTTTTCAAAGGTATATGTGTAGGTACTGCATCTATATCCACAAAAAGAAACTCCTGCATGGGCCATTGCTCATGCAGGAGTTTATTTTTATTACATTTTATCAATCAGCGCAAAGATTACAGCTTGCTGTTCTTCGCTTAATCTTACCCAGCGTTCCAATAGCTTCTGCTGAGAATCTGTCAAAGAAACAGGCACATTTCCTTCAGCGAACAGCTGGGACAGCGTAATGCCAAATGCTGCACAAATCTTTTCCAATGATGGAATTGTTGGAACCATGTTCTTGCGATACCACGAAGAGATTGTAGACTGGGGTAAACCAGAGTGTTCCGCAAGCTGATACTCCGTCCATCCTCTATTCTCTCGATATTCCGTTATGGTGGCAAGAATATCCTTCACCACACTCACCCCTTTGCTTGTATTCTTCGTAAATTATACTTCGATAAATCGTTGATATTTAATCTTTTGTGTCGTATAATTTTAACGATAAACACAAGTGTTATGATTGCGTGGGGATGGTGTGGTGAATACATTTACCGTCAGCTTTTTTGGACATCGCAGAATCGACAATGCGCTGGAAATTGAAAACAGATTGGAGCGGCTTATACAAACCCTGCTTCGGGACCATGAGTATATCGAGTTCCTGGTAGGCCGGGATGGGGAGTTTGACCAGCTTGTTTCTTCCACAATACGCTGCTGCAAGCGGGAATACCGCAACGACAACTGCGCCCATATCTGGGTCCTGCCCTTTCTCACTGCGGAGTTCCGGAACAACGAAGAATCCTTGCGGGACTATTACGATGAAATCGAAGTTTGCGAAGTTGCTGCCGGGAGCCACTACAAAAATGCCCACCAGACACGAAACCGGGCCATGGTGGATAGATCGGATTTT
>JAZUQE010000014.1:0-5204 GCA_045605575.1 Faecousia sp.
GACGACCAAAGGGGAAAGCGGATCGGTGATGTGTTATTTAGACTTTTCACCGCTTTCCCCTTTGGAATCCCCGTTGAGAGAGCTCTGTGAAGATAAGCAACCCACTTCTTTGACACGCTCAACCCCGCGTGTGCAAATGCACACGCGGGGTCATGTTTAGACATTAAAGAGGAAGTTGACGATGTCGCCGTCTTTCATGACGTACTCCTTGCCTTCGCTTCGGACCAGACCCTTGGCTTTGGCATTCGCCATGGTGCCGCAGTCTTTCATATCCTGGAATGCGATGACCTCGGCACGGATGAAGCCACGCTCGAAATCGGTATGGATCTTACCGGCAGCCTGGGGCGCCTTGGTGCCGCGCTTGATGGTCCAGGCACGGCATTCGTCGCTGCCTGCGGTGAGGAAGGGGATCAGACCCAGCAGAGCATAAGAGCTGCGGATCAAACGGTCCAGACCGGATTCGTTTACGCCCAGCTCTTCCATGAACATGGCCTTTTCGTCGGGGTCATCCAATTCGGCGATATCTGCCTCCAACTTGGCGCAGATGGGCAAGCACTGGCTGCCTTCCTCGTCTGCCAAGGCCTTCACGGCGTTATAATGGCGGTTACTTTCCGGTTCGTTGATCTCGTTTTCGGCAAGGTTGGCAACATAAATGGTCTTTTTTAGCGTCAGCAGATCGGATTCGGCGATGATGGCCAGCTCGTCCGCGTCATCAGTGAAGGTTCTGGCCAGCTTGCCCTCGTTCAGATGGGCCAGCAGGCCGGTGAGCAGCTGCGCATCCTTCAGATATTTCTTGTCGCCGCCCTTGGCTGCTTTCTGGCACTTGTCAATGCGACGCTCCACCATCTCAATATCGGCCATGACCAGCTCCAGATTGATGATGTCGATGTCACGCAGGGGATCGGTAGAGCCCTCGACATGGGTCACATTGCTGTCTTCAAAGCAGCGAACAACGTGGACGATGGCATCGGTAGTGCGGATATTGGAAAGGAATTTATTGCCCAGACCTTCGCCTTTGGAAGCACCTTTGACCAGACCTGCGATATCCACGAATTCCACCACAGCGGGGGTGGTTTTCTTGGGCTGGTGGAAATCGCTGAGCCACTGAAGACGCTCGTCCGGTACGGAAACCACGCCCACATTGGGGTCGATGGTGCAGAAAGCGTAGTTGTCTGCAGGTACGCCGGCATTGGTGATGGCGTTAAAGAGGGTGGACTTGCCAACATTGGGAAGTCCCACAATTCCGAGCTTCATAGATCAATCTCCTTTTTCTCCATAAGAGTCGGTATTTATCCTGACCACTTTATCACAAAAACAAGAAATATGCAACAGATTTTGTTCGGAAAGGAAAAGAAACTGAACCGGGGAGGACTTCCGCTACCGGACTGTTGCATTGAAATGGTTCGAATCCCTTCTGCGTAAACATTATTTGTTTTCCTTTGCGGTTCTGCAGGAAGCGATCAGCATTACACGCAAGGAAGTACACTTTGCAGAAAGCGATTTATATGATTGCTCGTCAAGGTAGTTGGTTCTGTGCAACAGCTCAAGCCAATAACCTGTTTCACTTGCTTCTTTCAAGGCAATTGCTAGCTTAGAAATAAAATCCTTCTTGCCTTGTGCATACTGTGCTTCGTGGATGTTAGCACCAATAGAGGTACCACTTCTGCCAATTTGATTAGAAATAATGGCTTCCCGATTTTCTTTTAGCTGCCTTACAAGTTTTATAATATCCACAGAAAACTCCAAAGATAGTTCTGCAAGCTTATTTTCTTTCATAGAATCGCCTCCTTTTACTTTGGTAATATCATAAAATTTAAAACATTTCAATGATGCATCGACTCCGTCGATATGATGTATTGCGCTGTGCACAATATGATGCTGCGGCACTTCGTTGCGCGACGATGCGATGTTTGCCACAAAACATAAGGCGAAGCCGACATCATTAGCGTCAGCGGCATCATTAGTAAAACGACATCATTTGCTGTAGGGCAAACATCATTCAAAAAGACCTCTTTTGTCCGGTAGACAAAAGAGGTCTTTTGGTTGGTGGACTTGAAGGGATTCGAACCCTCGACCCCCACAATGCGAATGTGGTGCGCTCCCAACTGCGCTACAAGCCCATAGCACGCTACATTATAGCCCGTTCGGGGAATTTTGTCAAGCGGTTGGATGAGACAGATGATGATTTTTTGAATATGGGCGGGCTGTCGAATTCGATTCTTTTTTGAAAAGACAGGGACTTTTTTGATGCAACCGTGATGCAGGTGTGATATACTGTTAAAAATACGTGAAGAGGAGGGATTACATATGGTTCGAATCCTGGCGGTGGATGATGAGCGGCCTATTGCGGAGCTGCTGCGGCTTAGCTTGCAGCGGGCGGGCTATCAGTGTGTATGCGCCTATGATGGGATCCAGGCGGCGGATCTGATCGAGAAAGAGAGCTTTG
The DNA here is from genome assembly GCA_045605575.1 of Faecousia sp. Classification (GTDB taxonomy): domain Bacteria; phylum Bacillota; class Clostridia; order Oscillospirales; family Oscillospiraceae; genus Faecousia. The sequence continues at coordinate 2,447 of JAZUQE010000014.1, forward strand.
ATCTGATCCTGCTGGATATTATGCTTCCAGGTATTGATGGGTTTGAATTAATGGAATATATTCGCACCACCGGCACACCTGTGATCTTTCTGACGGCAAAGAATGCGGTAAACGACCGGGTTCGGGGGCTGCGCATGGGCGCGGAAGACTATATTGTAAAGCCGTTTGATGTTCTGGAATTACTGGCAAGGGTGGACGGTGTGCTGCGCAGACACGGAAAGCTGCAAACAGAGCTGCACGCCGGCGACATTACGATCAACACCTTATCCATGCAAGTCACCAGGAACGGCCAGCCGGTTTTGCTGACCCGGAAGGAATATGAGGTTTTGCTGCTGTTTGCCCAAAATCCCGGGATCGTCCTGTCGAAGAATACGATCTATGAACGTGTTTGGGGCGGCGAGTATCCGGAGAGTACGCGGACGGTAGAACTGCATATTCAGCGCATGAAGAAAAAATTGGGCTGGGACAGCCAGATCATCCCGGTTTATGGGATCGGTTACCGGCTGGAGGTGTGATAGCATGCGCTATGGATTGAAACTGGTGGTAACCATCATTTTGCTGGCGGCGGTCTCCTTTGGGATCGGCGGAACACTCATGATCGCTACCTCTTTCCATGCATCCTTGAATGCAGAAACAAATGCGGCCCTGGAGAATTTTGAGAGCGTGCGCAACACACTGTATTTGCTCAATGCCATGGGAAATCAGATGGATTATGAGACTTTGACCAATGCATTGGCCAGGATGGCAGATCAGGATATGCGAAGCTGGCAGGCAATGGCGCTGTATGTAGGAGATGAGATCATTTTCCGGGATGGCAATGCTTTGGCGCTGGAATCAAAGCTGACAGCACCGGAGGGGGATCGGTGTGCCTTTATGCCGGTTGCGGATGCGCTGGGTTATGCGCTGCTTGTTTGCTGCACCATCGATTCGGACGAGCAGGGACTGACCCTGCTGGCGCGCTTTGATATGAGCAGTGTATATACAGCCCGGCAGACCCAACTGCGGATCTATGGGATCATTTTCGGGGCGGTGGCGCTGCTGGGGCTGATGGGATCGCTGATCCTTTCCAGATCACTGACAAAGCATCTGCGCAAGATCACATCCACAGCCAGAAAGATCGCCGGCGGAGATCTGACTCAGCGGACGGGAATCGAATCGGCAGATGAATTTGGCCAGCTTTCCCGGGACTTTGACGCCATGGCGGACAGCTTGCAGGAAAATTTCACCCGGTTAGAAACGGAAATGGAGCGTCAAGAGCAGTTTATGGGGGCTTTCGCCCACGAACTGAAAACGCCTATGACCTCCATTATTGGCTTTGCGGATCTGCTGCGGCAGGGTGATCTGGATGAAAATACCAGGATGCGGGCGGCGGACTTTATTTATTCCGAGGGTCATCGGTTGGAACGCCTTTCCTTTAAGCTTCTGGAGCTGCTTTTACTCAAAAAGGATGCTTTACAGACCAAGCAGGTTTGGCTGCCCAGGTTTACACAGGAGATCGAGCGCGCGCTTGCGCCTTCCCTCAGCAATAAGGGGATCAAGCTGATCTGCAGAGCGCAGCAGGCACGAGTGGCTTTTGAGCCGGATCTGGTCAAATCCCTGCTGTATAATCTGATCGACAATGCATCCAAGGCTATGGACGGCGAGGGGATCATTGGTGTATCCGCTACCCAGATCTCCGGCGGCTGCCAGTTCCAGGTCATTGATAATGGCCGCGGCATGGAGCAGACGGAACTAAAGCGGATCACGGAGGCCTTTTATAGGGTAGACAAGGCACGATCCCGGAGCCAGGGCGGTGCGGGTCTGGGCCTGGCACTGTGCAAGCAGATCGTACAACTGCACAGCGGCAATATCCGCTTTGCCAGCGTACCGGGAAAGGGAACCAAGGTTACGGTGACACTTTACGAAGAGGCGGTGAAGACCGATGGGTAAGCTGAGGACCGCAGTATTGATCTTGATCGTTGTGGGCGTTTTGGCGGCTGCAGCCTGTATGCCGCAGATGGTGACTGCGCTGATGGACTGGGGAAGGCTCGGGAGCGTCAGCTTTATGGATGTCCAGCCGGTGAAGCTGGAATTTGGGGAGAACATGGCTCCCAACAGCGAAAACGGAGCGGAATACATTTTAGATAGGCTGGGGTTGGAAGCCAGCATGAGCAGTGTGCCGATCACGGAAGACGATACCGCCATGACAAGACAGGAAGTGGAGGCGGCAGTGCAAAAGAAAATGCAGGCCTATGCGGATGCCGGGATCTTTGAATGGTTTGATTACAGCGATGCGCATGCTACACCTTATTTGGGGATCGATCCCAAAGCACCGGACACATTTACCATCTTCTGGACAGTGAGTATGGTGCAGGAGCAGGACCCTTACCGGAGCCTGTTTTTACATGTGGATGATGGGACCGGCGCTATTGTGAGTATTCGCTACGAGTGCTACGGGGCCTACGACAAGAATGCATATATTGAGAAATCTCCTGTCATTATGGACAAACTAGTTCAGATCTTCCTGGGCCAACTGGGCTTGACGGAGAATATGCGTGTCGAGGTTCAGCCTGAGGAAACTGTGCGGGGAGAACTGGATGGCGGAGTGCTCTTTACGCGCTACCGTATTATCTCCGACGGTCGGGAGGATGTGTATGTAGATTTTTATGTGACAGGACCGGGAGGCTTCTCTACCTATTTTCCCACAGAGGCCGCGGTGCGGTCACAGGGATGGTAAAATGCAGCAGCGCCGATGCAAGGTATACCTCGCATCGGCGCT
>JAZUQE010000015.1:0-45040 GCA_045605575.1 Faecousia sp.
GAAATGACCATGGGAGGTATGTAATGGAACTGCAAAAGGCATTCATCGGTAAGGTAAACACCATCCTCGAAGAAGTGGACTTCGAGAAGCTGTTGGAGTCTGCCAATGGGCAGGATCAGAGCTATGCTATGGAAACCCTGAAGCAGCTCCACCAGGCATTCGTGGATACCTACGGTACCGACTGCATTACCGACCGTGAGCTGGGCTTCATCGATGTACCCGCTGTCATCCGTGGCAGAAAAGCTGGTGAAGTGTTCCTCGGACTCGTGACCATTGATCTGGAAAGCTCCGGGGAGCATTGGAACACCCAGTTCATCATGGAGGACGGTGTGGTGGATCAGGAGAACTGCGACAAGACCGCCCGGTGGAATACGGAATTTTTCTACCGTGTCGGTGTCTACGACTACTGGTACACCCCGGAAATCCCCGGCGATATCCATGTGAACTTCGAGAGAATCCCGCACAAGGTAGAAGCTCTGCTCCGAAGCTGCACTGGGATCACGCCCACTCAGGATGCGCAAGTCAGTCAAACTATGTATTAAATTCAGGAAGGAGCGAACCAATGAAGAAAATCAACCTGACCGTTTCCTATGAGGAAGAAAAGGTCAAAGCCCTCCGCTGGTACCTGGAACAGAAAGGCACCAAGCTGGAGGACGAACTGGTCAAGGCGGTGGATACGCTGTTCAACAAGAATGTCCCTGCCAATGTCCGAAACTACATTTGCAAGGATGAGGATGCACCTCCCGCAGTGGAAACTCCCAAGCCCAAGAAACCCAAGCCCGAAGAACCCCAGCCCAATCGGGAGGTGAATTCCGATGGCTGATATTGACATCAACCTCTTCTACAATACCTACAGACTAGAAGCTATGGAGCGTGTGCTCCATAGCCAGGGAAAGAGAATCGAGGACGAGTTGTATCCGTTCATGGATTCCCTCTATGAAAGATTAGTTCCTGCCCAGGAGCGTGGTGACATTGAAAACCGGATCGCTGCCGAGAATGCACAGGCTGCGGCTGAAGAAGAAGCGGCGAAGCGGTTCGGAGTAGTGCATCTGCACCAGGGTGACGATGACTTCTATCTCATCGCCAATGAGCAAAAGGATCTGTACAGCATGGCAGGTCTGTACCGCAGACAGCTCCAGCCCAACATTGGCACGGTACCTCTCTGGGATCTGACCGGGCAGTTCCACAAGGCCGACCGGGTCTTCCAGTCTGACTACCTTCGCCTCTGCCGTGCGATGCCGGATGACCATCGGATCACCGCTCTGATGGAACTGGACTTCGACAGTGGTACCATCTCCGTCTGTGATAACCGGGAGAACTCCTGGACCACCTACTCCCTCAAGGATGTGTCCACCGCTATCTTCAAAGCTGAGAGAAAGAGTGGTCTCTCCTCTGCGGTGAGGCAGCGGATCTTCAATGAAGCACTCCAGGACAAAGCCATCGCAACAGTGCATCAGGATGAGGAACTGGAAGATGGCGATGGTATCAGCGAGGAAGAAGATCCCGAAGAAGCAGAGGAACCTGAACCGGTCATGCGAATGTGAAAGCAGGTGCCACATGAAGTGCAGTGAATACTATGTGACCGTCTGTCCCGACAACAACATCGAGCGAGAGGATGACCACGGCAACAGTCAGATCTGCTCCGGCTACTTCTGTGAGGTCTACCGGGATGCGGAGTACAAGCACTGCTGTGCCTATTTCTCTTTGGCATTCGGTCACAATATCCCGGAGGACTCCGAGGAAGCTGTGCGCCTTGGCATCTGCCAGTACCTTGGTCTAGATCTGAATGAGGATCTGCTGGAGGTCAAATCTCTGACCTCACCTGTGCTGGGCGATTGCTACACTGGCATGACGATGTAAATATCCCGACCTCCACCCTCTGAAATAAGGGCGCCTAACCCCCGCTTTTTCGGGGGTTCTTCGCCCTGTGTGCGGCTTTCGCATCGGGGGTGGGGCTGGGATACCCCTGGGGCGGTTTGCCCCGCTGTGAGCCGCTGTGGGCGGCTTTCTTCCTCTGCTTCGGCAGTGGGCTTTCTGCACAAAGTGCAGACCTCGTCGCCGTGCGAACGAGGTGCAGGAATAAGGGCGGGGTTCTAAATTGACCCCGCCCGATTCACAGCGTCCGGCAATGCCGGCCGCACAAGGCTTTTTCGCGTTTTTATGCACAATGCCAGTGGGGTTCTATTTTACTCTCAAAATATCCCAAAGGGTTCCGCTTTCAGGATTCCCTTAGAGCCGCAAGGACTTTTGCGGGGTTCTGCGGCTATTTTGCCCCCATTTTCACCGATTGCACCCCTTTTGCAGGGTGTGAGCCAGTACCATCATCCCAGTAAGGAGGTAACAGATGGATAGTCCCAAGCAGAAATTTGCCCTGAAGATTTCTCCGGAGATCCTCAGAATGGTTGAGAAAAACTACAAGGAAGATGGCTGTGGATGCCGCTCCGCTTTCATCGAGAAAGCAATTCTTTTTTACTGCGGCTACCTCACTGCCAACGACTACCGTGAGTATTTTCCTAATGTAATCGTCTCAACTACCAAAGGTATGCTGGATTCTTTTGAGAACCGGATGGCGAATATTCTTTTCAAAAACACCGTGGAGCTGTCGATGGTTCTCCATGCCCTGGCAGCATCACACAACATCAGCGAAGAAACTTTGCGTGAGCTTCGCAGAATGTGCATCGACGATGTAAAGAAAACCAACGGCACGATTTCTCTTTCAGATGCTGTAAAATTCCAAAAAGGATAAGGTGATTCTCTGTGGCAAAAGTGATTTTGAAATGGCGGTACATCAAACCCGGAACGAAAAAGCACAACAGCAACCTCGTAAAATACATTGCCCAGCGGCACAATGTGGATAAGATCGATGACACATGGCAGGCACTTCCTGTGTCGGAGTCTCAGCAGGATCTCATCAATCAGATCCTGAAAGACTTTCCGGAAACAGCCGACAGCCATGAGTATCAGGACTACCTCGCCATGCCGAACAAAGGCAATGCCTCTGAGTTTATCTCCCGATCCATCGAAGATAACTTCGACCGGATCGGCAAGAGGAAGAACTATGTCCGCTACATTGCACACCGCCCCGGTGCGGAGCGGTTCGGCACACACGGTCTCTTTACCGATGCGAATATTCCCATTGACCTCAATGCTGTGGCAGACGAAGTCGCGGAACACAAAGGTATCCTCATGACAGAGGTTCTATCCATCCGCCGTGAGGATGCCGTTCGTTTGGGCTTCGATAAAGGTGAAGTCTGGCGGGATATGCTCCGCAGCCAGACCTCCGCCATGGCAAAAGCTATGAATATTCCTCTGGAGGATCTGCGATGGTATGCTGCGTTCCATAATGAGTCACACCATCCTCATTGCCACATCGTTGCCTACTCTGTTGGCAAGAAACCCTACATGAGTCAGCAGGATCTCATGAAGCTCAAGGAAAGTTTCGCTCACGAAATCTTCAAGCAGGATCTGCTGACAACCTATCAGGAGCAGACCTCTCAGCGAAATCTCCTGAAGAAAGAAACCGCTGATCTCATCCGAAGCATCATCCGTTCCATCAACACCGGCTCCTACGAGAATGTCCATCTGGAGAGTATGCTCCGGGAATTATCTACCCAGCTTCAACAGGCAAAAGGCAAAAAGGTCTACGGATATCTGCCCCAGCCTGCGAGGAATCTCGTAAATAACATCGTGGATGAACTGGCAAAGGATGACCGTCTGTCGCAGCTTTATTCTCTGTGGTACGATCAGCGGGATGCGGTCATCCGCACCTACCAGGATAAGATGCCCGACAGACTTCCGCTGTCCCAGAATGAAACCTTCCGTTCCATCAAGAACACTATCATTCAGGAAGCCATGAATCTCTCCGCAGATACCCCGGCGATGGACACGGCAGTCGACCTGCCGGAGGAACCTGCCGAAGATATTCCCGCATCTATTTCTGCTGTTGAGCCGGAAGTATTTACTCCGCCTGCTCACACAGATAACGAACCCGGCGACGAGATCCCGCCCCAGGAAGAACCTGCGCCGCCACCGAAGCCGCCGCAGCAACGGACGAACTGGTGGACGGATGCGTACAAGCAGGCCCGGAAGTTTCTCTACGGAACCAAAGAAGAACCGCTGCAACCTGAAAAAGCCTACGACCTTCTGCTCACCGAAGCCAAGGCAGGAAACGGTCTTGCTATGCATGACCTTGGCAAACTGCTTCTGAATGGTCTCGGCTGTGAAAAGAATGAAATACTGGCTCACTCCTGGTTCTCGCAGGCTCACGATGGGTTCTTGCAGATGGAAAAGACGGATAAGCGCCCCTATTATTGGCAGTACCGAATCGGAAAAATGTACTCCTATGGCTACGGTGTGGAGCAGGACTATACTGCCTCCGCTGAGTGGTTTACCAAAGCAGTCGAGGGACAAAGTCCCTTCGCCGCCTATGCCCTGGGCGGTCAATACTTCCGTGGGCAAGGTGTAGATCAGGACTTCTCCAAAGCCTTTTCTCTGTTTACCATCGCCGCCACCGATACCTCCAAGCCAAATGCCTATGCCCAGTATCAGTTAGGAAGAATGTGCCAGGAAGGAATCGGAACGACTGCTGATCGATCTACCTCCGCACACTGGTACCGACAGGCATATCAAGGTTTCCTGCAAATGGAGCAGGATATGGCCGATGATAAGCTGTACTACCGCCTTGGCAGTATGAATCTGTCCGGCACCGGCACGGATGTGGATCTGATCCAGGCGATGCTTTACTTCGAAAAGGCTGCTGAGCTTGGCAATGTGGATGCCCTATACGGTCTCGGAAAGCTGTACCTGCGGAAAGACTTCGAGGGATATGACCCAGCGAAAGCCGCAGAGTATCTGGAAGAAGCCGCGAAGCAAGATCATTCCTATGCCCAATACCTGCTGGGAAAACTGCTCCTCCGGGGTGAAGATATCCCGCAGGATCTCGAAGCAGCCATCCAATGGTTGGAGAAGTCGGCAGAGCAGGACAACCAATATGCCCAATATCTTATGGGTAAGATTCTGCTCCGTGGTGATGGTGTGGAAGCAGATCCGAAGCGGGCTGTGGAGCTTCTGGAACGGTCCATAGAGCAAGGAAATCTCTATGCCGCATACTTTCTTGGCAAAGCCTGCCTCAGTGGTGAAGTGATTCCCCAAGACATTGACAGAGCTATCCGGCTCCTGACCGATGCGGCTGAACGAAGGATGGACTCTGCTATGTATGCCCTTGCCAAGCTCTACCTTACTGATGAACTCGTCCCCATGGACAAAGAAAAAGCAATCTACTGGCTGAAAAAGGCTGTTGCTCTGAACAACCAGTATGCTCAGTACCAGCTCGGCAAGATGCTGCTGTTCGGGCAAGGCATCGACCGTGACATCGAGATCGGTAAGTATCTGCTCCGTTTGTCTGCCGCCCAGGGTAACGAGTATGCCCAGCGAATCCTGAATAACTACGGCAGGACACCAATCGCACTGGCAGGCTTCCGCTTGCTGGCAAACCTGGCCCAAATGTTTCAAAACAGAATCGAGCAGGAACAGAAGAAGCAGAACAGCAACCTCATTGACCGGAAACTCCGTCAGAAGATCGAAGAAAAAAAGCAGGCACAAGGCCTGAAGATGGGATAATATCCGTATCACCCTCGGTATTCCGCATTGGATCCTCCCGTGATATTGATGTTTCTTTATCAATCTGCTATGACTAATATAAAAGAACTGACTGGTTTCTACCAGTCAGTTCTTTTACTATTTCAGGACTCTATATCTTTCCTGCGACAGCACCGTTTGTACTTCTTGCCACTTCCGCATGGGCACGGATCATTGGGTCCTACTTTATTTGCCTTAACAATCGGTTTCTTTGCCATGATTGCGGACGGTTTCCCCGTCGCAGGGTTTATCCATCCCCGTAAGCTCACACCGGTCTCATCGAACCACACATATGCTGGATCAAATTCATAGTCCTCCGGTTCAAGCATTTCACAATTATTACTGACAATAAAGGGCTTCAGTGTTTCTTGTACTTCAACTATTCTTTCCTTCAATTTTGAAATGTGGCGCTGCGCTTTTTCCGTATATGCTGTGTAATAGAACACATAGCCCATGTCGACTTCGCCATCGTGGTCCGCTTGAACATCACATACGATTTTATTCCACTCGTTTTCTAATTCGGACCTGGTTTCATAGTCAGCTATGTAGTCTGCCAAACAACCGTCCGCAATCTCTTCTGCGTTGACCATTCTTATGGACGGAAGCGGGTGTGTCCTATATTCCAAACCATTAAGTTTTTCAAATTTCGCACCTGCAGCACCATCAAATAAACAGAACGCAGTAGTAAGCGCCCCCATCATAAGTGCAGTTTCTTTTGAAAGATAGTCAAATCGAGCCTCTCCTTCTAGTTTTCGAAAGTGGCAATCCCTCAGAAGAAGATGAATTAGCATGCTTACTGCACAACTGTCTGCATCATGTTCAAACGCTTGTTGCGTTAAACGATACTGTTTTTCTTCATCGGATAATATGTTGCTGGCAGCTGTAGATTTGGCTGATTCAGAGTGCACTTCCAACTCACTTAGTGCTGATTTTTTAGTAATAACACCTGCGTTATCATATTTATATTTTTGGTGCCATGCAGCATGTCCATGCCATAGATGGTATAATTCGTGCAAAACAATAAAACGCCACAAGTATACACGGATCCCTGAATGAATAGTTTTCCTGCTTAATCCAGACAACAAACCATATCGTTCAATAACATCATCTGTATACCTCGATTCTATTAATCTCGCTGATTGTGCAATTAAGCCCCAATGTATCAGTATTGTTTTCCGGCCATAGTGTGCTTCTGCATTAACTTCTTCACTATCAGAAAATAAAAGAGCAGGGCGGAACACAGCCGGGTACTCTTGCTTTACAAACTCATATATTGTATCAAGGCAATTATCCATGATGTCCTTTACAGACATAGAATTGAACTGTTTGATTTTATCATTTTCGAACAACTCATGAGGATTTTGACTGTAATGAATATTAGATGGCATAATATCAATTCTCCTATAGAAGTCTCCGCCGAGATTGCAAAAGTATTCCGAAACACCGTTGATACTCGATCTGAACCCATTACTCGTGGATACAATACTGATTATATCACGATTTCAATATTATGCTAGCTTTTCTCTCATTCTTCTATACAGTTATTACGAGATGTGTCCTTTCCAGGCGCATCTCCTTTCAAATTTATGGAGGTGAACCCCATCGCAAACTACATTCCTTTCACCGAAGAACAGCGGGAGCAGGCACGGCAAACAGATTTGGTTGCCTTTCTCCGCCAGTGCGGTGAGATCGTCAAGCCCTCTGGCTCTGAGTTCCAATGGAACAATGACGGCCAGAAAATCACCATCCGGGGCAATGTATGGTACAACCAGTACGAACAATTTGGTGGTGACGCCATTTCATTCGCCCAGCATTTCTATGATTACTCCTACCAGGATGCCGTCTGCCTCATGCTTGCCATGAACTGCGGCATCGCTGTTCCGTCCTACACTTCCTATCCGGCAGCAGAATTCAAGCTCCCTGAAAAGCATGACAATATGCGCCGGGTCTATGCCTATCTGCTCCGGCAGCGAGGGATCGATAAGGATGTGCTGGATTCGTTTACCTATCGCGGTCTCATTTATGAATCCGCCAAATACCACAATGTTGTCTTTGTCGGCAAGGACAAGGATGGAAAGCCCCGGCACGCACACAAGCGCGGAAGCGGCTCCCAGTCCACCTACAAAGGCAATGCGCCCGGCAGCCTGCCCGGTTACAGCTTCCACTGGGTCGGAGCCTCTGACCGGCTCTATCTCTTCGAAGCCCCGGTGGATCTTCTGTCGTTCATATCCATGAATAAGTCTGGCTGGAGAAACCACAGCTACGCGGCTTCATGCAGTGTGTCGGACAAAGTCCTGTGGCAGATGCTCCACGACTACCCCTACATCAAGCGAGTGTTTCTCTGCTTTGACAGTGACAACGCAGGAAAAGAAGCAGCGAAAAGAATCGCTGAAAAACTCAAGCAACAGAATATCGAATGTGAGATCCTCGTCCCGGTCGGCAAAGACTGGAACGAGGATCTTACTATATGAAGGGAGGAAACTATCTGAACGGAACAACAATGCTCATCCTCGTCTGCGGTTCCATGCTGGCGATCCTGGGCCTGATCTCCGCCGCATCCCATATGTACAACCTCAACGGCATCAAGTCAAAAACTGTTGGCGACGGTCAGCACGGTGCCGCCCGGTTCGCCACCGGCCAGGAACTTCTTCGTACCTTCAAGAAAGTGCCATACAATCCCGACTACTGGCGGGAACTGGGACCAAAGTCAACGGAGCTGAATCTACCGCAAGGTGTCATCGTAGGCTGTAAAAACAAGAGCAGTCTTGTCTTTCAGCCCCGACGGAAGTGGCCTTTCCGCATTCGCAAGCAGACCTATGCGCTGGTGGATACCGCTGACGTGCATACCATGATGATCGGTGCTGCAGGCTGTGGCAAGACCGCATTCTGGCTTTACCCGAACCTGGAATATGCCTGTGCAGCAGGTATGTCGTTCCTTACATCTGATACAAAAGGTGACCTGTACCGCAACTACGGTAACATCTGCAAAGCCTATGGCTACGATGTTGCGGTCATTGATCTGCGTAACCCCACCAAGTCAGACGGCAATAATCTGCTCCATCTCGTGAATAAGTACATGGATCTTTACAAGGACAGCGGCAAGCTGGCCGACAAAGCAAAGGCAGAAAAGTATGCCAAGATCATCGCCAAGACCCTAATCTACAGCGACGGCGATGCCTCCTCTTTCGGTCAAAACGCATTCTTCTACGATGCAGCAGAGGGTCTGATGACCGCCACCATCCTGCTGATTGCGGAATTCGCAAAGCCAGAGGAACGGCACATCGTCTCCGTGTTCAAGCTGATTCAGGACTTACTTGGTCCCTCTGGAGTCCGTGGCAAGAACCAGTTCCAGCTCCTCATGGAACGGCTTCCTGCCGACCATAAGGCCCGGTGGTTCGCAGGCTCTGCCCTAAACACCTCCGAACAGGCAATGCAGTCCGTCATGTCCACTGCTATGTCCCGGCTGAATGCATTCCTGGACTCTGAACTGGAGCAGATCCTGTGCTTCGATACTGCCATCGATGCGGAAAAATTCTGCTCGTCCAAGTGCGCTGTGTTTATCGTCCTCCCGGAAGAAAACCCTAACACCTACTTCATGGTGTCCCTGCTGATCCAGCAGCTCTACCGTGAGATCCTGACCGTGGCAGACGAGAACAGCGGCAGCCTCAACAACCGCGTCATGTTCTACTGCGACGAGTTTGGCTCTCTGCCGCCCATCAGCTCCGCGGAAGTCATGTACAGTGCGTCCCGCTCCAGAAAGCTGAGTATCGTCTCTATTATCCAGTCCTACCAGCAGCTCGAAAAGAACTACGGCAAGGAAGGTGCCTCCATCATTCAGGATAACTGCCAGCTCACCATTGCAGGCGGCTTTGCGCCCACCAGTGAAACGGCAGACATTATCTCCAAGGCACTGGGAACCAGGACCGTCATGACCGGCTCTGTCAGTCGAGGGCATGAGAATGCGTCTCAGAGCTTACAGATGACGGAGCGGCCTCTGATGAGTCCTGATGAGCTGAAATCTATGAAGCCCGGTTCGTTCATCGTTATGAAAACAGGCGCCCATCCCTTTATCTCCAAGCTGAAGCTGTTTACCAAGTGGGGCATTGCTTTTGACAAGGGAGTATTCACCGTCCCGGACAAGGCAGCTCGTACCGTTTACTATGCCTGTAAGGAAACTATCCTTGCGGCAGTCGATGGTGCATTCCCCAACACAAGACCTCCTGCTGGCTCCTACAAGGCCCAGGGCGGCGAAGTTATAAGTGATCAGGAGTTGGAGCAGAAGCGAAGCACACCGGTCCGTACATCGGTATAGGAGGTGAATCAGTGTCCTATTTCGAAAAGCTATATAGAAATGACGAGATTCCCCACCGGGCGAAGCTCGTCTATATCTATCTCTATGACCACCGGGATGTCAATAACATGGCATACCCCGGTGTGAAAAGAATTGCCAGAGAACTCAGTATCTCTGAGAAAACTGCCCGGAGAGCAATCAAAGATCTTGAAAAGGCTGGTCTCGTTCGCAAGGAATACGCGTACCGGGAAAACGGATCTTTTACAAGTAACCGCTATTACTTGCTCTGATTTTTCGTTCCACATCCAACCAAGGGGACAGTCTGCCCAAATGGTGGCAGTAGCCTCGTGTCAATTTGATACCCCAACTAAAATACCAGCTTAAGAGTATCTACAGCAGAAAGGAAAGATATAAAGAAAAGCCCTGCCATTCTTCGGAACGGCAGGGCTTCGAGGTAATCTGAATTAAGAAACAGGTAACAGCCCAGACAAAAGGCTTTCTAATGCCTGCAACGAGATGCCCGTGGTCTCAATATCGTAGTATACATTGTTGTGGCACAGTTCAACTAAGAATACATCTTGATATCCATAGATAATCAGAGAAATACCATTTACTCTAGATTCAATAGGATTGTCCGACATAATAAACAAATCACGGCACGGTTCACCAAATCTGGACAAAGCAATCCGCACCTCACCGCCGTTGTCGGCAACAGCTTCAATCACGAAATCATGCGGTGTATATTGCCCCGAAGATGGTTCAGTGGGCACATCTACGGTATAATGCGAATTAACTTCAAAGTCAGCTGGTATATGGGAAATGAACTCATCATATTGCATTCCTGTCGTATCGTGGAAAGCACTCGAAATAGCATTGGAATTCTCATAGAAAGAAAGCTCGATATCCATGTCTGCTGAAATGAATTTGCTTAATTCGTTAACTTCCAGTAGATTGATATATTGCGGATCTTTGGTTTCCGTTCCATCAATTCTCTGTTCGGTATTCTCTGTCGGCTGGCTATTCAACTGCAATCCGGGGTTATCCGTTGGAGTGGTGTCACCAAGCATTAGTGTGCCACACCACAGAGCTAATGCTAGGCAGGCTGCTATAGCACCCCACTTCATCCACGCAAGTCTCTTCCTGCTATTGGTAGCTGTTTCACTACGCTCCAGAATGTCGTCATCGACTTCTCTGAAGCCATTATAAAGATCTTTCCTATTCACTGAAGAATCCCTCCTTAATGAGATGAGTTTTCAGCTTCTTCCGTGTCCGGCTCAAGATCACCATGACATTGTTCTCGGTCAGGCCATACCGTTTAGCAATCTCTGCCACAGGCTCAGTGAAGAAATAGCGGCGCACGAACACATTTCCGTCTCTCTCAGGCAATGCCCTAACAAAATACCGGATGCACTGTCCAAGTTCTTTGGCTTCATATTCTCTCTCCACATCTGTCTCGCTGGCAATGCATTCTGCAAGCTCATCCAGGACGAGGACAATCTCACCGCCGCCACGCTTTTTCGCAGTCCAGGCATTATAACGGTTGAACGAGAGATTGCGGGTGATCTTCGCCAGAAACATCTGAAGCTTAGTAGGCTTTTGCGGAGGTATTGCATTCCAGGTGTTCAGCCAAGTGTCGTTAACACATTCCTCGGAATCCTCTTTGTTGTGCAGGATATTATCAGCAATAGCAAAGCAATAAGCACCGTACTTGCTGTCGGTTTCCTTGATTGCGTCTGTATTTCTTTGACAGTAGAGCTCTACAATTCGGCTATCATCCACAGCAATACCTCCTTTCGATGTTCTAAAGGTCCCTTCACCCTATAGGACAGGAAATGATGCTAATACCTTACAAGTTTTTCCTCATTATAACGCAATACTTGATATTCGACAACATAATGAGAAGCCCTGCCATTCTTTGAACAGCAGAGCTTCAATCAGTTAGTATGTTAACTTCACAGTCTGATTCCCATTAACCAGCTCAAACCCGCAGCAATGATTCCAATGCCGAATGCAATCGCATGGATTACAATCGTTGAACCACTCATGAACGAAAGAACAGGAATATTCGATACCACCAGGTAGATAGTAAGCCAGTTTCCACTCCATGTTCCAAGTTGGATTTTAGGATAATCTGGAATCAGGAACTGCATTACAAGACCGAATCCACACAAAGCAAAGTTATAGATTGAACCGCCGACACTTCCATCTGCATTGCGGTATATGGTAAGGAAAACCACTTGCGTTATCACTGCACAGAGAATACCTATCAGAAAAAAATTCATGCTTCCCATTCTCTGCTCGTAAAGATAGCCAACCCAGAACATTGCAGGCACATTGACCAGCAGGTGAATAACACTCGTGTGTGTGAGGCCAGCAGTCAAGAACCGGTAAAACTCTCTGCCAATGTTTGAGATACCTTTTCCGCACAGTTTGGGAGCCGAATTAGTTGCAGACACATAAATCCACACAGCTACCCATACTGCAATAACGATCAGACTGGCAGGCATTGAAGATAGTTTTTTTATCATAACATCGCTCCCAGTTAAGCCGTTTTCTCAGTATAATACTGTGCCTGGGCGTTCCAAAGTTCGTGGTACTTACCAGATACATCGGCCACCAATTCGGCATGGGTGCCGTGCTGAATGACAGCACCTTCGTGGAACACGGCAATCTCGTCGCAGAACTTGCAGCTCGACAGGCGGTGGCTGATGTAGATCGCAGTTTTGTCACCGGCGATGTCATTGAACTTGGAGTAGATCTCTGCCTCGGCAATGGGATCCAGGGCTGCGGTAGGCTCGTCCAGGATGATGAAGGGAGCATCCTTGTAAAGCGCACGGGCGATGGCGATCTTCTGTGCCTCGCCGCCGGATACATCTACGCCATCTTCAGACAGATCCTTGTAAAGCATGGTATCCAGACCCTTTTCCATGGATGCCAGACGGTCACCGAAACCTGCGTCAATCAGGGCTTTGCGTACCCGGTCACGGTCATATTCCACACTGCCTGCCACATTTGCGCCCAGGGGCTGGCAAATGAGCTGGAAATCCTGGAATACCACAGAAAAGATATTCATGTAATCGTCGTAGCGGTACTTGCGGATATCGATGCCGTTCAGCAGGATTTGCCCCTCCTGGGGATCATACAAGCGGCACAAGAGCTTGATAAAAGTAGTCTTGCCAGAGCCATTCTCACCCACGATAGCCAAACGCTTGCCGACTTTAAACTTCATGTTCACGTGGCGCAGTGCCCAGATGTCAGAGCCGGGATACTTGAAAGACACATCCCGGAACTCCACCTCATACTGGCGGTCCGCCCGCTTCTCTGTGGTCAGACTGCCCTGGTACATAGCGTTGGGGGTATCCAGAAAAGAGAAGGTTTTTTCCAAATAAGGTGTATTGGTTTCCAGAATGCTTATCAGATCCGTCAAAGCAAACACATTGGTCACCATAGCAGTTACAGCACCCACATACTGAGTAATACTTCCCACATCAAAAGCACCGCCCCAGTCTTTCAAGCAGGTGAACACATAAATAAAACCGGTGAGCAGAGTGGTAATGCACACACCCAGGCTGGAGTAGATACCCATTTTTCCCCGCGCAGCTCTGCCGACAGGACCGTCTACACCAAAGGCGGAATTCGTCAACCAATAGGCATTGACCAGATTCTGCTGACTGTTCATGCGAATATCTACGCAGCGTTCCTTGTGCAGACCGATGAAACCGAAGTGACCGAATAGGCGGTTTCCCAAGGTGGCTTCCTCGGCAAAATCGCTCCAGCACTTGTTGGACAAAGCACCCAGCTTTCCGGCAAGAACCGTAACTGCTACCATAAGAACAGCCAAAACCAGGATGAACACAGGATTGTTCAGCACAGTCAGCCAGCCGGCAGAAGCCGGTATTTGTGATGTAAACAGACTGACCGTCAGCGTGATGGCACTCAGAATACCAATCACACTGATCAAGAGGCTGCGGTAGGCTACATCCACACGCATCAGTCCCCAGTTTGACCAGTTTTCGCTTTGCTGAATTTGGGCAAGAAGATCGTGCGTCTCCTGCTTATCCAGATCGGCATAATCCATGGCAAACATCTTGCGCACAAACAGAAGCTCCTTGCGTTCGTACAAATCGGTTCGCAGCGTATTAAAGCGCCGCTGCAGCAGGGCTTTGGCAATCGCGGTGATGCCGACACACAAAACACATCCGATCACCCACTGCCAAATGACATCCGCTCTGCGCAAAGTTGCCAGCTCTTTCAGCACTTGAGCGGAGAAGAAGACGGTCGCATAGGGGGAAATCGCCACAAAAAAGCACTGCAGAGTTAGAATTGGGAAGAATGAGGGAGAGACTTTGTGGAGTTCTTTTATGCCGCGCAAATGCAGGGTGACGGCATGGCGTATATTTACTTTTTCTTTCATATTCAGAACTCCTTTCCTTCCTGATAGTAGCGGCTTTGCACAGCAAAGAGCTTGGCATATTCACCGCCCAGAGCCAACAGGCTTTCGTGGGTTCCTTCCTCCCGGATGCCGCCATCTGCCAGGAAGAGAATTCGGTCACAGAACCTAGTAGATGCCAATCGGTGAGAAATAAACACGGAAGATTTTCCCTGCGTCATGGCAGTATATTTCATATAGATGTCATTTTCAGCAATTGGATCAAGTGCTGCGGTGGGTTCGTCCAGCAGAAGAATGGGTCCGTCTTTGTATAGAGCACGTGCCAGCATGAGCCGCTGAGTCTCACCGCCGGAGAACAGCACGCCGTCCAGGTAAACCTCACGCCCTACGTGGGTCTGCAGGCCCTTTGGCAGCTTTTCAACAATGGCTGTCAGTCCGGCTTTTTCCAGACAGTCTGCAATTTTAGCGTAGTCGATGTTCTTCGTAGTTTGGGCAATTTCTTCGGCTACTGTCACATCCAGAATAGAGAACTCCTGGAATACTGCACTGAATAGGTCATAGTAGCTCCTTCGGTTGAAATTCCGAATATCCGCGCCGTTCAGAAGTACCCGACCCTCCGTGGGGTCTAAAAGACCGCACAAAAGCTTGACCAGTGTAGTCTTGCCCGCACCGTTCAAACCCACAATGGCCAGTTTTTCACCGGCATGTACGGTCAGATTCAAACCGTGGATGGTGTCTTTTTCGGCACCGGGATAGCGGTAGGATACATGCTCCAGCGTGAGTTCATAGACATCCGCTGCCGGAATGCTTTCGCCTTCCTCAAATTGGAAGGGCTCCGGGTATTCTATAAATTCCCGAATCCGGGAGATGTCCAAACTTTCCGCATGCAAGGTGCTGACTTCCTGCAAAATACCCATGACCCAGGTAGTAAAGGTAGTAACTGCCGTAAAATACAGCAAAAATTCAGATACACTTAACCCTTCGCTGAGTGCCATGTGAATCAAATATACATAGGCGATACCGTTTCTTGCCATGGTCAGCAGTGCCTCCGTCAGATCTGCCAGAATCTCTACCCGCTCACAGTGAAGACGGAAGGATAAATACAGATTGTGGAATTGCTCCAGCAGCGTGTCAAGCCAATTCTTTAGACCGAAAATCCGGATATCCTTCGCCAGTTCTACGGACTGAGCTTTGGTGCGCAGGTAGTATTTCTTTTGATAATAGGACTCTTCCTCGTCACGGCGTGCATAGCGCCACTTGTTCACAGACCGTGAAACGAAAAAACCGACAAAGCAGGTCGCAATGACCACAAGCAGCAAGAGGCTGTCCAACCGGGAGAGAATTGTCAAGTAAATGCATAGGCCGCCAATGTTTTTCAGCAGCATCGTCAGGGTTTGCCAAATATGCTCCGCTGCAGCGTTGTTTGAGTTGCAAGCCATGTGCGCCTTTTCTCGAAGCTTCAGAAAGTCAGCATCCAGCATATTGGGATAAGAGGTTAGGACGCACTTACTGGCTATTTTGGCGATAATAGCGCCACGGGCATCTACCCTGGGGAACAGTGTGTTCTTTTTCAAATATTCCTGCAGACCGTTGAGCAGGAATAAAGCCAGGGTAAATATTCCGATTGTTATCAGCAGCTCCCACATGGGCGTTTTTTGCTCTACCCGAGCGAGCACTTCCGGCGCAATAAACAGCTGCGTCAGATTGAGCAGTACTTCCAAAACTGCGGTCAGCACACAGAACAGCAGAACGCGCTTCCGGCTGCTCCATGCGATCTTTACATCCAGCATATGTTTTGGATGATGTTGTATTTGGGTTTTTCTTTTACTTTCATTTTTGCCTCACCTCGTGAGCATATAGTATCATAAAAAAACGTCCCCGGATTATTCTGGGGACGAATCGTTAATTCTTGGTGATGAATTGCAAATTTACACCTGCGGAATGAGGATTTCCGTGGTGAAAGCGCCGTCCTCGCTGTTGCGGCTTAGGTATCCGTCCAGCCGCTCAATGATGTTATCGATCCGCACAAGGCCGAAACCATGGCCGTCACCCTTGGTTGTCTGGAACAAGCCTCCGATCTTCTCCATCTTCTTACCGGAAGTGAAGTTGGTGAACGAGATATAGAGCTGGGTGCCCTTCATATCCATATACACACGGATCTGCCGCTGGTCCTCCGGTAGGGACAGGCTGGCCTCGATGGCGTTGTCAAAGAGGTTGCCGATGATGCAGCACAGGTCCAGCTCGGACATTTTCAGTTTCACCGGGATATGGGCATCACAATGGACGGTAATGCACTTGGACTGTGCCAGGGATATCTTACTGTTCAGGATGGCATCCGCCATGGCGTTGCCGGTCTTGACTACGGTATCCACAGTGTTCAGATCCGTGTCCAGCTCGTCCAGATATGCCTTAATGGCATCTATATCGCCGTTGGCTGCCAGTACCTTCATGGTCTGGATATGATTACGGTAATCATGCCGCCAGCCCCGGATCTGCCGATACATATTGTCTACTTCCCGGTAGTGGGTCTCGATCAGCTCCCGCTGGTATGCGGCGATCCGTTTGTCTATCTGTTTTGAAAAGAGGGACATGGCTTCCTCCTTATGTATGCGAAATAATTGCCCGGTTCAGCGGCTCATAAGCGCCTCGGGGCAGGGGCAGCACTGTCCCGTCGGACAGGTGTACGTCTGTTTTGGTGACGCGCTGGATGTGCTTGAGATTTAGGATCATACTGCGGCCTACCCGGGCGAAACGGTCATCCAGTTCCTTTTCAAAATCTCCCAAAGTGCGCTTAACCGTATAATCCGCTTTCGCATGGACGGTCACATAGTTCGCACTCACATCCAGGTAGCGGATCTCATAGAACGGAATCCGCACCATCTCACCATAGGCTTCAAGGTTCAGACACCGCTCCTCCTGCTTCCGCTTTTCCAGTGCCCGGTCCAGGACCGTCAGCAGCTTCTCCCGGTTCACAGGCTTCATCAGATAGTGGAGCGCAGCTACCTCATAGCCTTCGGCAATGTAATCGGAGTAGCCGGTGATAAACACAATCTGAACAGCCTCATTATCCTGCCGAATGTGTTTGGCCATGCTGACACCGTCCATTGCGCCCATTTCAATGTCCAACAGCAGAATGTCCCACTGCTTGTCTTCCGCGTAGCGAAAGAGGAAGCTCTCCGCGGAGGGAAAAACCTCTGATTGAATGCTGAACTGCCGGGAAGATGCCCAATCAGCCACGATGTTACGGACAAAGTCGGCATCGCGACTGCTGTCGTCACAAATTGCGATGCGATATGCCATGATTATCACCTCAGCGCCTGGGCGATCTCATCTACCCATATCAGCTCCATAAAGCTCAGCAGCACGGAGGTCTCGCACCAGCAGGAAAGATCAAACACGGCGCCCACACCAATGGGGCTTTCCCAGTCGCTGGTGTTCACCCGTTCGCAGATGCAGCCCGGTTTCAGCGCCCGGGGAGGGATGCTCAGGTCGTAGATAGGCCTTTCCTGGGAGGATACGCACTGGGGCATAAACAAAGCAATGTCCCGCAGCAGCTGCAGGTAGGCCTGATCACCGGTATATTTGTAGAGCTTGTAGAGCGCATCCCCGGAGGCGGTACAAAGGCCGGGGGCGGAGTGCTTATTCTGCACATTGGCAAACACGCTGCCTACGGTGTTGATCTTCAGCCGCCCGAATTCGGTGTTTTCCGGGAAACGGTAGGAATAGGGCATGACCCAGCTGGACAGCAGATTCGCACTGTCCTTCGCCCGGCACAGCCACACAGCCTCCTGGGTGGCCTCATAGAGCAGGATCATGCTCTCTGCCATGGCATAGCAGCTTTCACTGTCCGGGCAGCACAGCGCCTCTCCGGGGCCGCCACAGGTAAAGCCTTTGGCAACGAAGTCCCGATAGTATTGCTCGCCTGCTTTCCGGGCGATGGTGAGGTAGCGTGGATCTTGAAAATATTGCCAGGCCCGCACCAGTGCGCCGATGGCGGAAGCGCCGGAGGTGCTGCCGCCGAAGAGCATTTCCCCGGTTTGATCATTTATAAACTGCCCAAAGGTGCCGTAGCGGTCATAGAGCCTTACAAAAGCATCAGCACAGCCCTTGGCCGCTTCGATCCAGCTTCGCTTGGGCTCGATGATGTCAAAATGCTTAAACAGGAAATACAACGCATCGCCGTTTTTGCGGACCAGAGAGGCGTGCTTCATGTGGGAACTGCCAAAGCTGTCGTCGATGATTTGGCCGTCCACGATCATGCTGCAAAAAAATCCGGAGGGAGAGATGTGGGAGGTCATGTAGTCGATGGTCTGAACTGCCCGCTGCCGGGTCAGGGGACTGCCGTATTTCAGCAGAGGCAGGGAGGACATGCCGCCGCCCACCCAGCCGCACTGCCATTTTTTGCTCATTTCGGCGTAGTAGTGGCCACTCCAGTTGTCCGCGTTCATGTGCGTTTCCATCCGGTCCCAAAGCTCCTGCGTGTAGCCGTTGGGAGCGGGGGCATCGGAAAGCAGATCCCTTCTGTGGTGGAAGAACAGTTCAAAAAAGCCGGGAATGTCCTGACAGGGGTAGGTTTGGATCCAAACCCGGGAGGTAACTTCTTCACCCGCTTTGACGGCGAAGCCGGTATCCGCAGAGGGTTCTTCCGTGCGGCACATCCGGTAGCAGGCGCTGCGCAGGGCCGGGTATTGGATCTGAAGACTGCCGCTGCGGACGCACAGACCGATGTTTTTACCCTTACAGTCTTGCTCCATAAAAACGAACATCGCTTCCCGGCTGCCCGGGAAAAAGACACCGTAGCAGGGAACGGAAAGATCGCCTGTGGTGACTTCGATCTGACCGCTGCCATCCGGGTTCAGGGCAGGCACGTCTGTGATGTAGAGCGCAGATCTTTCGCCGCGTACCTCTTCCGGGTACATAGGAGGGTATTTGCACGGATGCTTCGGGAAACGGTTGCCGTTGTAGGCACAGGCAGGAAGCAGAATATAAGCATTTTCTTCCCAGGCAGGGAAGGACAGATCCAAAGAAAAAGCCGCATTCTCCGTGTTTTGCGTGCTCAGGAACCGGATGACTCCCTTTTCAAAGTGTGTATCGCCATGATTGGATGCCGCTGTTACAGAGTAATACACATATATACCACCTTTCTACCGCAATTATGGCATCCTTTTTGGTGTTTGTAAAGAAGAAGTTTGTTTTTTACGCGGCTGGTGTAATATTACGCACCCAATGAAACGTGAAAAATATAATGGATATAGGAGGTGCGATATGAATCATTTTGTCATTATGGCGCTGATCGCCACGCTGGGGACATGGTTTGTGACTGCCCTGGGTGCAGCGATGGTCGTTTTTTTTACATCCCCCAATCCAAGGGTACTGAACATCATGTTGGGCTTTGCCGCCGGTGTCATGATCGCGGCCAGCTTCTGGTCGCTGCTGCAGCCGGCTATCGAGCGGGCAGAGGCAGCATCCGGCCTGCCTGCGTATCTGGTGGCGACTGCAGGCTTTTTATGCGGCGCTTTGTTTATATGGGCATCTGACAAGGTAGTTTCCCGGGCAAGAAGAAAAGCGGACAACACCCTGGGAAAGCCCAATGAACGTCTGCACCGGATTATCATGCTGATCCTTTCCATCACGCTGCATAATATCCCGGAGGGACTGGCGGTGGGAGTCGCCTTTGGTGCCTTGCAGAACGGGACGTCTGGAGCCGAAGAGCTGATGGGAGCGATCTCTGTGGCTGTGGGGATCGGCTTGCAGAATTTTCCCGAAGGCGCAGCGGTTTCGGTTCCCTTGCGGCGGGAGGGATGTTCCAGAAAAAAGAGCTTCTTATATGGGCAGGCCTCCGGCATGGTGGAACCGCTTGCGGGAGTTGTGGGAGCATTGCTGGTTGTTTATGTGGAGGCGATCTTGCCCTACGCCTTATCCTTTGCGGCCGGGGCGATGATCCTGGTAGCGGTTCACGAGCTGATCCCGGAATGCCAGAGAAATAAAGAGGGAAAGTCTTATTTTGCTACAATGGGCATTGTGCTGGGCTTTGCAGTGATGATGCTGCTGGATGTGATGCTGGGGTGAGTGTTCAGTCGGGGAGGGGAGCCTCCCCGAAAAAACATATATATTTCTCTTGACAATTTGGTGATGCTGTGGTATCCTTTACTTAACACTTAGGTTAAATGTTAAACAAAGGAGTGAGACCCTATGAGCCTGCAAAATACCCTTCGCGCCCTGGCGGATCCAGTCCGCAGAGAAATACTCAGTCTGCTCAAAAAAGGGCGGCTTTCCGCGGGAGAAATTTCCGACCATTTCCCTGTTACGGCTGCGTCTATTTCCCGGCATTTGTCGGTGCTGAAGGATGCGGACCTGATTCGCGATACCCGGGAGGGTAAATTTATCTATTACGATCTGAATGCATCGGTTTTGGAAGAGATCATGCTGTGGATCACAGATTTGAAAGGAGACGCTGCAAATGATTAAGCGCAACAAAGGAATACTGATCATCACATCCATTATTATTTTGATCCCTATGATCATTGGTCTTGTATTATGGAACCGGCTTCCGGAACAGATCCCCTCACACTGGGATATTAACGGCGAGATCGATGGTTGGAGCAGCAAAGCACTTGCTGTATTTGCCTTCCCCGGACTCTTGCTTGTCATACACTGGGTCTGTGTGATCGCCAGCTCCGCTGATCCCAGCAGCAAGAATTATCACCCGAAGATGCTCACGCTGGTACTTTGGATCTGTCCTGTGCTGAGTTTGATTCTGAACTCTCTGGTTTATGCTGTCGCGCTTGGATATCAGCTGAGCATTGAGATCATTATGCCGCTGCTTGTGGGCCTGATGTTTGTCATCGTTGGCAATCTGCTGCCCAAGTGCCGCCAAAGCTATACCATGGGCATTAAGCTTCCGTGGACACTGGCCAGCGAGGAAAACTGGAACAAGACCCACAGGCTTGGCGGTAAAGTTTGGGTCGTCGGCGGTGTGGTTACCATGGCTACCGCTTTTGTGGGAAGCTTCTGGCTGCTGATGATGGTGCTGGCCATTATGGTTGCAGTACCTACGGTATATTCTTATTGGTATTACGCGAAATTTGAAAAGAAGCCCTAGCTTGCAGTCCGGTGGAGCGCACTCCACCGGACTGTTGCATTCAGATCGGTCCAAATCCCTGGGCAATAAATAAGACCACGGCGTGACACTGAACATCCATTCCGCCAAGGCGCTGAACAGTGTGGCGGGCCACGAGATCACCCACGTGCTGGAAGGGACGGAGCTGTATGATTCCCTCCGGGAAGCGGTATTTGCCTACGCAGAGAGCAAGGGCGAACTGGGAAAGCGCAGAAGCGATCTGGAGAAGCTGTACGCCAATGTGAAGGGCGCGGACATCGACGGGGAATTGACCGCTGACTTAGTGGGCGACTATATCTTTACGGACGCGGACTTCGTCAGACAGCTGCACGCCGTAGACCGGAACGTGTTCCAAAAGGTATTTGACGAGATCAAATATCTGTGCAAGCTTGCCACCGCAGGCAGCAAAGAGGCCCGGCAGCTGGAGAAGGCAAAGAAGCTGTTTGAGGATGTGTACCGGGAAGCCAGTGTAGAAAAAAGCACCACCCAGGAGGGTGGTGTGAGGTATTCGCTTATGGCGTTTGAAAAAGATGGAAGAAGATTTGTTGAGATCGACCAGGACCAAGACAAATTTGATGGGCGTTCTGCAGACGAGTTTCCCGGAATCGCAAAGGAGATTATTAAAGAAAAATTTGAGAACAAAGTGGTTGGCGTTGATAACAAAATGTTTGTAAACGGTGCCGGGCGCAATGAGTTTGTCTATCCGAGCAAGCCAATCAAAGATGCTGCAGTTTATGAAGCAAAGATGCGAGCTTCTTCAGAATTGGATAATCTGCTTGATGCTGGCACAAACCTTAGAACAGAAGCGGATGGAAAAGACGGACACGTTCATCTTGATGCAGTAGGTGGATTCGATCACTTTGATACGTTGTTTAAAATTGGAAAAGATATTTTGAAGCCAGAGTCAATATTAAAAACATCAAGAGGGGGAAGCTGTTTAAGGACGTAACACAGATAAAAGACGTTACGCAGGCTATAATGAGCTCATACGGGAAAAACCCGAAGGCTCAATTCCTGCGAACGTCTTCTATGGATAGTATATCCGATTCTGATCCAAAAGTCAATCAAAAATTATCACTCTCTGCGGAAGGGGACATTGCCCCGGTGCGGGGTGGGGTGTATGGGAAGGACATTGGACTGGATCCGGGGATGCGGACGCTGACGGAGGCACTGGAGATGGTGCGGAAGAAGCAGCAGCAGGCAGAGCGGCGTGCGGTGCGGCCCGAGGTGCAGCACGAAGAGGGGCAGCAGCACGGCGACGAGGATCTGCCCTGGACGGCAGAGAGCGCCGCATGGCTGGATGAAGAATACCGGAAATTTGCGTCGATCAGGGATATCGAACCTGATGCAGCAACGGAAGCAGCACAGGGAAAATCCGAAGCCGTGAGCCAGCGCATCAAGAAAATCATTGACGAAAAGGGTATGCGCATGACTTACCCGCATCTGAACGTGCACCTGGATCAATAACAGAACGTCAAATTGGTATTTGTCGAGGAATCTCCCCGTGGATGCCGTAGGGACGGCCATTGGCCGTCCGCCAAACAATTGCACCGCAATTGTTTGGATTTCCGAAGGAAATACCGAAATATCGCCTTGCGGCGACGAAATTTTTTCAAAACTGCCGGACGCCTAATGGGGAGCGACCCGACCGCCGCCGGTGGCGGAAAAAGGGAGGGGAGCGAGTGGCAGCGGTCGGCAAGATGCAAGCCCGCTTTGTCGGGCGTAGCATCTGCCGGGCACCGCAACAGGGCATCCCTACGGTTTGTCGGTGTGTAAAACACACTGACAAACTGGAATTTGCTTATCAAAAAAACACCCTCTTCACCGATTTTTAGGAGAAGGGGCGCTTTTTTCGTTAGCAATGGCGTTAGCATTTTGCGCTCGGTGTTAGCAATTATTGTTCTATTATAGAAAATCTGTTCGGAATAAACGAATGCAAAAAGTTAGAAATACTCCGTAAATACAGTAAAAACCACTCGAAAACACGTTTCCGAGTGGTTGTGCGTTGGCGGAGTGAGAGGGATTTGAACCCTCGCGCGCTGTTTAGACGCCTACTCCCTTAGCAGGGGAGCCCCTTCGGCCTCTTGGGTATCACTCCGAATCTATAGCTATTCACTTGATTGCCAAGATATTCTAGCATAAAGGGCCACATTTGTCAAGGGAAAATGAAGTGGCTTTCAAAAGAAATGATGCCTTGCCATTTTGCAGATATTGTGGTATAACAAGAAAAACGTAAATTGGAGGATAAGGCTATGATACACAGGCTCGATACTAAGGATACAGCGTCCCCATTCCAGGGCTGCGATTTTGTAGTGCAGCTGGGGCAGCAGCGAAAAGGTACGCAGATCCGGCTGTTACAGCTGACAGATATGCAGTGGATCGATGCCGCTCAGCGCCGCACGCCGGATAGGCTGCGCGATGACGAGATCACTGCCTGGGACCCAGCCAATTTTGATGCCCAGTGCGGTAATCAAATCCGTTCGCTGGTGAATCAGACGAGACCGGATCTGATCTTTATCACGGGAGATATTGTATATGGCTCCTTTGATGACGCAGGTACCACGCTGGAGTGGATATGCGCCTTTATGGATTCTTTCCGGATTCCCTGGGCTCCGGTTTTCGGTAACCATGATAACGAATCTAAAATGGGTGTGCAGTGGCAGTGTGAGCAGTTTGAGAAAAGCGAATATTGTCTGTTTCGGCGAGGGAACGTATCCGGCAACGGTAACTATACCGTGGGCATTGCCGTGGGGGACGAGCTGGTACGTATACTGCACATGGCTGACTCTAACGGCTGCCGGGCTACGGAGGATCCGGCGGTGATTCGTGAGTCGGGTCTTTATCCGGATCAGCTGGCGCTGTTCCGGGAGAATTCCCACAAAATCTGCAAAGCCCAGGGAAAGCAGGTCCCCGGCTTTATGGCTTTTCATATTCCAACGGCTGCTTTCGAGCTTGCGGAAAGGGAGAAAGGGTATCTGACGGACAACCGGCGGCAGTATACACTGGGGGTGGATGCGGAAGCAAAGGATGATGATTTTGGTTTTCGGTTTGAAAATCTGAAACCGGCGAAAACGGAATGCGATTTTCTTGCCTATCTCCGGGAAAACAGCATCGACGGCGTGTTCTGCGGCCATTACCATCAAAATTGCACCTGCATTCGCTATGCCGGGGTCCGCTTCCTTTATGGCTTAAAGACCGGACAGTATGATTATCATTTGCCCGGCAGCCTCGGGGGGACGCTGATTACCCTGCATGATAATGACTTCCTGGTCAGCCATGTGCCGGCCCTGGCGGGTTACGCTCCTATGCCCGGCGGCGCGGCAATTTTTAGGAACTTCTTTGCGTAAATAAAGCGTGCGCTGCTTGGCAGCGCACGTTTTTTCTCATTTATGGGTCACCTTTGTTTTTGTGCCGTCGGGGCGGACAATATAGGTGTTTTCCAGCTGGCCCACCAGATTGGATTTTACAGAGTCGATATAGATCCGGCGAAGCTTGTCCCGCTCTGCTAGTTCCTCTTCCGTCAGACCTTCTTCTTTTGCTTTCTTGGCCAGGGCGTTGATCCTGGCGATAACTTCATTCATGTTCATGGTGTTACCTCACACATATCGTTTGATGCTGACGCTGATACGGCCCTTTTTGGTCTGGCCGTTTACCGCGTCCAATTTGATTTTGCCCAGGCCTCTTACGGAGATCTTGCAGCCTTCCTGCACTAGTTTATCGGGCTTTTCACAGGGAAGACCGTCGATGGCGGCTTTCCCGGCGGTCACATGCTGGGCCGCCAGCGCGCGACCAATGCGAAAGCCGGAAGAAATGACACTGTCCAGCCGCAGGGAAGCCAGGGTATCCCGTATTTCCTTTGTCTCAGGCTCCGGAATGTGAACCTCCGACAAGGGGATCTGCTCCAAGTGCAGACGGGTACGTCCTGCAGACAGGAAATTTTGCAAAATGTAGGGAGCGATCTCCTTTGTAACAAAGAAATCACAGCTGCTGCTGCCTACACAGATATCCCCTACGGTTTCCCGGCCAATGCCTGCGCCCATGAGCGCGCCCAGAAAATCCCGGTGTGAGAGGGTGTCCCCCTCATAAAACGTGGCCCGCAGGCAGACCAGGGGAGAATCCTCTGTATCGAACCAGCTTTCATCCAGGTATTCCGGAAGATACGCAAGCATTTTTCGCTCTGCGTCGGCATAGCCGCCGAAGCTTTGCAGCCCTTCGGTATCTCCAAACAGGAAGCGGGTCATTTCCAACTCCCGGGGGCTTAAAAAGCAGGTGGAAGCGGGAATCCCCCGGCGCATACCGGCCATAAGCTTGTCCCAGACCTTGGCAAGCAGTAGCTTGTCTTCCTGGGTATGGGCGATTTTATCAATATTGCTTCTGTCCATATTATGCCTTCATAAGCTGGTATACACCGGAAGCGACAGGGAATGCCTTCCGGCCCAAAACATCTACCCAGCCCTCCGGCAGGACACAGTGGGCGCTGACACCCTTGGGAACTTCTAAAGTCAGGGCAATGCCGTCGCCGCTGCGGATAAAGTGGCTGGAAACACGGCCCTCCGGGGTGTGGAACCAGCCCTTGGCATGATCCAGACTGCTGAGGAAATGGGGACGGAAGGAGACGGCCTTCCCGTCGGAAAGGGCTTCGTTATACTCGATACCGCAGATATCCTTGATAAACCAGGCACTGATGAAGCCGAAGAAATGGTGGTTCTGGGAAGCATCCTCGACCATGTGCTCTTCCAGGGTCGCCAGCCCCTTGTTTACCCAGTAGCCGTAGGAGGGGGCATCCGGCTGGGTGATCATTTTATAAGCCAGATCGCCATAGCCAAACCGGGTCAGCACGTGGAAAATCACCCGGCTGCCCAGAATGCCGCAGGCGATGTGATCGTTGTCGGCATGGATCATGTCCACCAGCACCGCGGTGGCTTTTTCTTGCTCTTCATGGGTCAGTACATCGTAGAAAATGCCAACTGCCTGGGCACCCTGGCAGCTGCCAAGGAAAGTGTAGGTATCCCAGTCGATCAGATGGGCACGGATGGCAGCCTTAGTGCGCTTGTAGAAATCCTCGCAGACCGCGGCTTCTGCCTCCAGCCCCACAGAGCGGAGCATGACCATGCCCTGCCGGGCATTTTCCATGGCATAGATGCTGGCAATGACGATCAAAGGTGCCCGAATGCCGTCTTCATTATAGGCAGAACCGCTGGGATCCACCCAGTCGCCCAAACCAAATTCAATGAGCCCCCGTTCGTCTTTCCGGGTGTCCAGATAGTTCAGATATTTGACGATGGCATCAGCAGACTCCTTTACGATCTGCTTGTTGCCCCGGTAGCGCAGCATTTGATAGGGTACATTGGTCAGCACGGAGTCCCAGGTAGGGCCGTTGCCCCAGAGGAAGCCCCATCCCCAGGTGGGCACGATGCCGGGCAGGGCGCCCATTTCATCTTGGGCAGCAACGATGTTGCGCTGCCATTCGGTGTAGTTTTCCTCCGCGTCCCAGTTCATCAGAGTTTGCTCGGCGGAGATGGCGGCGTCTGCGGTCCAGCCGTTTTTCTCCCGATGGGGGCAGTCGGTGGGGAAGTGGTGGAAATTGGAGACGGTGGAGTTGCAGGTCATAAGCTGGATCTGATTCAGCATGGGGTCGGAGCAGGTAAAGCCGCCGTTTTGGTGCAGCTCAGTGTTGAATACCAGATAGCGAAGAAGCTCCTTCGTGGCCTGCTGGGCAGTAATACCCTTGACCTGCACATAGCGGAAGCCGTGATAGGTGAAGGTGGGGATATAGGTC
The DNA here is from genome assembly GCA_045605575.1 of Faecousia sp. Taxonomy (GTDB): domain Bacteria; phylum Bacillota; class Clostridia; order Oscillospirales; family Oscillospiraceae; genus Faecousia. The sequence continues at coordinate 27,218 of JAZUQE010000015.1, forward strand.
TCACCCGCCTGACCCTTGCAGATGTAAACATCCTCCTGCCAGAACCGGCGCAGGTCCATGAATTCCGGCCGCAGGAAGGAGAGATTCTCCCAATGGAATCTTCCGTCCACCAGCTTTTCGCCAAAGACCATGCGGATCTCCTGGCCAGCTTCGCCATCCACGCACAGCCGGGGCAGGCCTGCCAGATTTTCGCCGAAGTCATAGATAAAGGCGTCATCCTCCTGCCAGATGCGGACAGGTTCCAGCTCTTTCCAGATCTTGATGGGACGGGCTTCACACAGCCGCTTTTCACCGTTGGGGGCAGCGGTGGGAAGAGCAGGCGTCCAACCGGAGGCATCAAAGCCCGGAAGATTCCAGCCTGGGATCTCCCGGCGTGCATCATATTGTTCGCCGAGTCGCAGGTCGTCCTCTATGATGGGAGAAGGGTGAACCAAAAAGCTTTCATCGGCTTCAAAAGCCAGTTTGCCGTCCAGCTCCAGGGCCAGGGCCAGCATGGGGGAGGAACGGTAGGGGGTCTTTTCAAAGTCCCAAATAAAGCCGCCAAAGCAGTTTTGCATGCCGTTGCCCAGGATCACGCCAATGACGTTGCTGCCTTCCAACAGATAGGGGCGGATATCGTAGCAGTCATAGTACACCAGATCGTTGGTGTTGGAAATGTAAGGCGAAAGCCGGCCACGGGTGATGCGGACACCGTTGATAAACAGGTCATAAAAGCCCAGACCGGTAATGGTCAGTTCTGCATCCGCTATGCCGTCATAGGTAAATTCCCGGCGCAGATAAGGTGCGGGAACAGCCTCGTACATCTTGCTGTAGTCTTCCGTGGCGCAGATGAATCGGTTGGATAAATACATGACGAACCCTCCTAAGCGTTCTTCTGTAAGCAGTATACCATACAATTGTGGGAAAGGAAAGAAGTTTTTCTTGTGTCTTTAGCCCTTTTCGGGTATAATGGGCGAAAGAAAGCAGGTGAAACAAATGGTGATCGGTATTATCGGCGGTGGCGCTTCCGGCATGGCTGCCGCGCTGGCGGCAGCGGAGAATCCCAATGCCCAGGTGATTCTTTGGGAGCGTCAGGCAAGACTGGGCCGAAAGCTGCTTGCTACCGGCAACGGACGGTGTAATCTGACCAATCTGCACGCGCTGGATGGAGGCTACCATGGGGAGGACGCAGGCTTTGCGGGGCCGGCATTGGAGGCTTTTTCACCGGAGAAAACACTGCGCTGGTTCCGGGAAATGGGGCTCATTACGGTGGCGGAAGCTTCGGGACGGGTGTATCCGTACTCGGATCAGGCCAATTCCGTGGTAGACGTGCTGCGCTTTGCCCTGGAAAAGCCCAATATTCAAGTGCTGACAGGCTGTGAGATCACAAAGATCCGCCATCAGAATGGAGACTTTCTCGTCACTGCGGCGGAAGAAACGTACTGCTGCCACAAGCTGATCATAGCCTGCGGCGGACTGGCAGGCAGTAAGCTGGGCGGTTCTATGGCGGGCTATAAGCTTCTGGCGAAATTGGGCCACCGCAGTACAAAACTGCGGCCTGCTCTGGTGCAGCTGAAAAGCAGCTGGGGCGGGGTGGCTGGGCTGAAGGGCGTGCGTGCCAATTGCCATGCTGCCATTTATTGCGAGGATCGTCTGCATGCTGAAAGCAGCGGTGAGATCCAGTTTACAGAGTATGGGCTTTCCGGCCCGGTGATCTTTGAAGTGTCCCGGGATGTTTGCCAGGGCGGCGGCAGCTGGCGCTGTGTGCTGGATCTGCTGCCTCGGATGGAAGAGGAAGCGCTGCTGGAAGAGCTGCTTCGCAGAAAAAATACCCCATTGCCGGTAGAAGAGCTGCTCACAGGCATTCTCCATAACCGCCTGGGCCGAGTGCTGACCAAGGCCGCCGGTATTAAGGGTAGCGGCCCGGTGCGGGAGCTGGCGGAGGAAGACCTGCGTGCGGTATGCCGTGCAGTGAAGGCCTTTGAAGTACCGCTGACGGAGCCGCTGGGCATGGACAGCGCCCAGGTCACCGCAGGCGGCATCCGCACAGAAGATTTTGACCCTAATACCATGGAAAGCCGTCTGGTACCGGGGCTCTATGCCTGTGGCGAGCTGATGGACATTGACGGCGACTGCGGTGGTTATAATCTGCAGTGGGCCTGGAGCTCCGGGCATTTGGCAGGAGAGCAGGCAGGAAAGGAAACAGTATGATCAGGATTCGTGAGATCAGTATGCCCCCGGAGCACAGTGTGCATCAGCTGCCCTTTGAGGCGGCAAAGCTTTTAAAAATGCCGAATTCCAAGATCCGGGGCTGTAAGATCGTCCGCCGCAGCGTGGATGCCCGGAAAAAGCCGGAGGTGCGCATCGTCTACACTGTGGATGTGGCGGTGGAGGGCAATGAAAATAAGATACTAAAGCAAAGCGGCTGTAAGCGTGCCTCCCTTGCACCCGTCTCCTATTATAAGCCCCCGAGAAAGGTAACTATGCCTGCCCATCGACCTGTGGTGGTGGGATTTGGCCCGGCGGGAATGTTTGCCGCGCTGATCCTGGCAATGGCGGGGTTGAAGCCTCTGGTGCTGGAGCGGGGCGAGGATGCGCAGAGCAGGCATGAGAAGGTGGAAGCGTTTTTTGCCACCGGCAAGCTGGATGCAAAAAGCAATGTGCAGTTTGGTGAGGGCGGCGCAGGCACCTTTTCCGACGGCAAGCTGAACACGGGGCTGAATAATCCCCGGATCAGCTGGGTGCTGGAGCAGTTTGTCAAGGCCGGTGCGGCGGAGGATATCCTCTTTGATGCCAAGCCCCATGTGGGTACGGATGTTTTGCTCACCGTTGTGCAGAATCTGCGGCAGCGGATCCTTTCTCTGGGCGGCGAGGTGCGATTCTGTGCCCAGGTGACGGAAATTATAACAGAAAAGGGTGCAATCAAGGGCTTGCGGATCAATGGGGAAGAAGAAATCGCCTGTGAGCAGGTGATCTTCGCCATTGGACACAGCGCCCGGGATACCTTTACCATGCTGGAAGAAATGGGTGTTCCCATGGAAGCAAAGCCCTTTGCCATGGGCGTGCGCATCGAGCATAAGCAGTCTACTATTGACAAAGCCCAGTACGGCGAAGTAAACCCGGTGCTGCCCCCGGCGGATTACAAGCTGGTGCGGCATTTGGAGGATGCTACGGTGTATACCTTCTGCATGTGTCCCGGCGGCTACGTGGTGGCGGCGGCCTCGGAGGAAGGCCGGGTGGTTACCAACGGTATGAGCTACGCTGATCGGGGCGGCGAGAATGCGAACGCAGCATTGCTGGTGACAGTGAATCCCATGGATCTGCCCGGCGATGGCCCTCTGGCTGGGATGCACTGGCAGCGAGCGATCGAAGAAGCGGCATTCCGGGCAGGCGGCGGAAATTACTATGCCCCGGCCCAGAAGGTGGGAGATTTCCTGCGGGGAGTTCCCTCCGATGGCCCTGGCAGCATCCTGCCCACCTACCGTCCCGGTGTTACCTGGTGCGACCTGCACACTGTGTTGCCGGAGCGGATCACGGATGCACTCAAGGAAGCGTTGCCCCAGCTGGAAGGGAATCTGGCGGGCTTTGCGGATGATGAGGCGGTGCTGACCGCTCCGGAGACCCGCAGCTCTTCCCCTGTGCGGATCCTGCGGGATGAGACCCGACAGTCCCCGCTTCGGGGCTTGTACCCCACCGGCGAGGGGGCTGGCTATGCAGGCGGCATCATGTCCGCCGCTTTGGACGGCATCCAGTCTGCCGAAGCCCTCATCTCTGCGTTGACGGAACACTATGGAGGAAGTAAATAAATGCCCATCACGACGGTTTTATTTAATCTGGACGGCACATTGCTGCCGATGGATCAGGATGTGTTTATTGCCGATTATTTTCGCCGCATTGCCGCCAAGATGACAGCGTACGGCTATGAGCCAAAGCAGTTGGTGGATACCATATGGCGCGGCACCGCTGCTATGGTGAAAAATGACGGCAGCTGCACCAATGAGCAGGCATTTTGGGCTGTGGCAGAGCGGGTATACGGGGAAAAGGTTCGGGTGGATAAGCCCCTGTTTGATGCCTTTTATGAAACGGATTTTGATCGTATCCGCCGGGTCTGCGGTTTCCAACCGGCAGCAGCGGAGCTCGTTGGGGATCTCAAGCAGCGCGGTTTTCGAGTGATCCTGGCAACCAATCCGCTGTTTCCCGCCGCGGCTACCCGGCTGCGCATCCGTTGGGCTGGTCTGAGCCCGGAGGATTTTGAACTGGTCACCACCTATGAAAATTCCTGTTACTGCAAGCCCAATCCGGACTACTACCGGGAGATCCTGGAAAAGCAGGGCATACTGCCGGAGCAGTGTGTGATGGTGGGCAATGACGCAGGGGAGGATATGGTGGCCGAAAAGCTGGGGATGCAGGTCTTTTTGCTGACAGATTGTCTGATCAATAAGGAAAACTGGGATACTTCCGTTTATCCACACGGAGATTTTCAGACGCTGTACCGTTTCCTGGAGAAAATTTGATAAGAAAAGCCGGCTGCGGATTTGCAGCCGGCTTTTTGCGAAAACTACATAAATGCGTTGAACATGCCAATGACCAGAGAGGCAGATGCCAGAATCTGCGCTGTCAGAAATTTACCCTTGCTTTCACCGCTCATCCGCTCCAGGATCAAAGCGCCGATGCTTACAAGCCCCAGCACGACGGCCAGCAGTACCTGGGCACCAAAGCCGGGCCACAGGATCCGCATACCGACTGTGCCGATGTACACGCCAAGTGCCACCACGATGTAAAAGCACACGCGCTTAAAGGTCCGGTTCTTGACCAGGAACATCAGCACAGTTGCCAGGAAGCTGGCGGCAGCCAGGGCCATTACGACGACGATCAGCAAATCCAGAAAAGTATCCATGTTAAAATCCTCACTTTCAATTTTTGGTTTGTGTTTTGGGTGGTTTGCTTTTGCGAGGATAGAATACCACTGGATTCTAAATAAATTTCGCAGGAAATTCTAAAGAATTCTAAAGAATACCGTTAATAATCTGAAAGTCTGATGATGATCTCAAAGAGAGACTGTTCCTGGTGCACCGTGACTTGGCCGCCGTAATTCTGGGCGATCCGGCGAATGCTGCGGATGCCGAGCTGGAGGCTATCCGGCTGCGTAGCGGCAGAAAGGATGGAATTCTGCTGGCGGATCACCAAGTCTTTTCCAGCCATTTCAATGGAAAGTCGCACCGGATCACTGGGATCGGCATATTTTTGCACATTGGAGCTCAAATTGTCAAAGATCCGCTGCAGCTCCTGTACATCAAAGTTACCGGAAAAAATAGGGCAGTTTGCAAGCTCGGTCAGCACCGTAAATCGGTCTTCCAGCTCTTCTTCCCATTGGGCGGCCAATTGCTCCATCAAAAGTCTGCCGTCAGCAAAAGCTTCCAAATTCCTTTTTCCACCGTCCAGCAGGACGTTGGTCAGGTCCCGGATCTGCAGCGCCTTTTTTTGAATCATTTCCAGATACTGAGCCTGTTCTTCTGCGGTTTGGTCCTGACCGGATGTCAGATAGTCTGCATAGGCCAGAAGGGAGGTCAGAGGGGTGCGGATATCGTGAGACAGAGTGTGGATCAGCTGATCCTTCTGCTGGCTGAGCATTTGCTCCTTGCTGCGCATTTCCCGCTGAACATGGGACATATAATGGATAGCCTCCGCCAGGGAAGTCAATTCGTTATTGCCTTCCAGCGGGATATTTATCTGACAGCCTGTACGCAGCGCATCGATTCCTGCGGTGATCTTGCGGATATAGGCCATCCGGTCTGCCAGAAGCAACAAAAAGAGCACACTGAAAAAGCAAACCGACAGGATCAGACTGACAGTGAGCACCCATTGATCCACTTCTATCCAGTCAAATTCAGTCATGGGAATATCATTGTCAAAGCAATATACCTCAATGGCCGCGTTGGCACCCCCGGACAAAATAAGAAACAGCAGCAGAGACAAACCGGCACTGAGTGCGATCAACCCCAGGATCTCATGGGACAGTTTGCGCCGTTTGCGCCTGTAATGTTCAGTCAATGTAATAACCCTTTCCCCATGCGGTCTTGATATAGACAGGATGTTTGGAACTGTCACCCAGTTTTTTACGGATGTTCTTGATATGCACCATGATCGCGCTGTCGCCAACGGCGTTATCATCCCAGATGCTTTGATAAATATTGTCCAGAGAGTAGATCTTCTTGCGGTGACTGACCAGCAGCTCCAGGATCTTGAACTCCGTATAGGTCAGAGAAATAGTCTCTTGTCCGCGCATAACGGCCTGGGCGTCCAGGTCCAACACCAGATCTTGAAAAGTGATCTGATTCGCGGTTTGCTTTGGCGTAGCATAGGTAGCGCTTCTGCGCAGGATCGCCTTCAGACGCATTAACAGCTCAGCGTTGGAGAAGGGTTTGACGATATAGTCATCCGCTCCCACGGAAAAACCCATGACCTTGTCGGATTCACTGGAATAGGCGGTCAGAAATACGATAGGGGTCTGAAACCGCTTACGGATCTGATCGGCAGCCATCAGCCCGGATTGGCCGGGCATATTCACATCCAGAATGTAAAGATCCACTTCCGGGCTGGCCAGCTGCGCGGCCTGTATGCCATCCTCTGCGGCCAGTACACTGTAGCCTTGCGAGGAAAGCAGCAGTGACAGAACTTGCCGGATCTCGTGATCGTCATCCGCGACCAGAATGCATTGCTTGCCTTCTTTCATGGTTACCTCCGGATCACGTTATTTCAGTGTCAGACCGTCGTGGAAGGCCTGGCCGACCTGTTCGCCCAGGACGAGATAATGGTGATTCATGGGATCGTAGGTGATGGGCTGCAGCTTGGTGGGGTCCACCTTTCCGTTTTCATTCAGAACGGATTCATCGGCGGAAACGTTGACGATCCGGCCTACCAGCCGGCAGCTTTCGGGATCGTAGGAGATCAGCGCGCACTCCACTGCCATGGGCAGCTCGTCGATCAGCGGCGCGTCCACGAATTCGGATCTGGTGGCATGAAAGCCGGCTTTTGCAAACTTATCGGGTTCCTTGCTGCCGGAAACGATGCCCACATAGTCGCAGGCAGCCACATATTTTGCGGTAGCCATGGATACAGTGAAGGCCCGACGGGCCAGAATGTTTTCTGTAGTCTTGTGGTCCGCGCTGATGCAGATGGAGATCTCTTCGTCCTCGCTGATGCCGCCCCAGGCAGCATTCATGGCATTGGGGGTGCCATCCGCACCGTAGGTGCCGATGATATACACGGGCATGGGATAGCACAGGGGCTTAGCTCCGAAATTCTTACGCATAGTAGATTCCTCCCTGAACAAATCTGTTTGACAGATTTATTATAATGCAAACCGGCTGCTCTTTGCAAGTCTGATTCGCATGATTCATCATTGTAAACGGCTGTTCGATATGGTATAGTATTAGAAAAACTGGAGATGCATGACCATGAAACCAGATCATGCGGCGAAGAAGAGCAAGAAAACCTCTTTGGAGGGGGAAAAATGAACAAAGTCAATAAAACACTGTATATTCCGCTATATGGCAAGGCTTATGTGAGCCGCTTTGGGATCATCCTGCAGGATCCCAAGGCCGAGGAAATCTGGAGCGCAGAGGGATTCCCGCTGAAAGGTAAGTCCAGGTCCAAATGGCTGGCCTATTATATGGGTATGCGCTGCGCGGTGTTTGACCGGTGGCTGAAAGCACAGATGGAAGCAGATCCATCGGCAGTGATCCTGCATATCGGCTGCGGCATGGACAGCAGGTGCCTGCGTGTCGGAACACAAGGGCATTTATGGTTTGACATAGACTTCCCGGAAGTGATTTTGGAGCGGAAGCGGTACTATCCCGAAAGCGCGGAATATAAAATGATCGATGCCGATGTAAGGTATGCTGACTGGCTCTCGCAGATCCCGTCGGGAAATGCCATTGTCGTCATGGAGGGCGTCAGTATGTACCTGATGCCAAAGGAATTGCGGCAGACGATGGCACGGATCGCATCCCACTTTACATCTGTCCGTTTGCTGATGGATTGCTATACGGAGTTTGCCGCCAAGGCATCCAAATGGAAAAATCCCATCAACGATGTTGGCGTGACCAAGGTTTACGGCATGGATGATCCCCAAATTCTGGAGGAGAGCGGCTTTTCCTATGTAAAAGAGTACGATATGACCCCGGCAGATCTGGTGGATGAATTGCAGAGTATGGAGGCAAGGATCTTTAGGACGATCTACGCCGGTGGGATCGCGAAGAAGATGTACAGGCTTTATGAATACAGATGCGGAGGAACTGGGGTATGATCCGAAAAGCGGAAAGAAAGGATGTATCCGTTCTGGCGGAACTGGCCTGCCAGCTCTGGCCCGACCATGCGGCAGAGGCAATGGGCGCAGAATATGCGGAAATGATCACAAAGCCGGACACCGCGTTTTTCCTGGCATATGCGGAAGAAACTGCCGTCGGCTTTGCCCAGTGCCAGCTGCGGCATGACTATGTGGAGGGAACGGATTCTTCCCCGGTTGGCTATCTGGAGGGCATTTATGTGGCAGAGGGCTACCGCAAGCAGGGCATCGCCAGAGAACTGCTATCTGCCTGTGAAAGCTGGGCAAAGAGCAAAGGCTGCACCGAATTTGCCAGCGACTGTGAACTAAGCAATGTGCAGAGTCTGCAATTTCACTTGAATGTAGGATTTGAAGAAGCAAACCGGATCATTTGCTTTACAAAGAGGCTGTAAGGAGTCGATTTTATGATCATTCTGATTGGAGGCGCATCCCATACCGGAAAGACGCTCTTTGCCCAGCGGCAGCTTGAGAAGTATCATTATCCTTATTTGTCCATCGACCATCTGAAGATGGGGCTGATCCGCAGCAAAAATACGGATCTGACGTCGATGGATGATGACAAGCTGACGGACTATCTTTGGCCCATCGTGCGGGAAATAGTAAAGACGGCCATTGAGAACGGACAGAATCTCATTGTGGAGGGTTGTTACATACCCTTTGACTGGGAAAAGGACTTTGATGAAGGCTACCGGAAAAATATTCGTTTTCTGTGTCTGATCCTATCCCGGCGGTATATCGAAACACACTTTGCTGATATCAAAAAACATGCCAACGATATTGAGAAGCGTATGGATGACGGCGGATTGAACGCGCAGGAATTGATCCGGGAGAATGAACGAAATCTGGCACTGTGCCAGAAGTTTGGCTGTGAATATATTTTGATCGACGATGCATACAATGTTAGCTTATAAAACAGGCCCAGGAGCGTGCGCTCCCGGGCCTGTAAGCGTGTCAAAGAAGTGGGTTCTATCTTCACAAAAGCTTATCAAAGGGGATTCCAAAGGGGAAAGCGGCGGAAAACCTTGATCACATATCCCCGGTCCGCTTTCCCCTTTGGTCGTCTGGGGAGTGCGGGGACCATACGAAAGGTCCCCGGCGGCTCTTTGGGTACTTTCTGGCCGGACAGAAAGTATCATCCCCTTCGTTCTTGTTTACGCCTGATTCTCTATAATCGTGGGTAGTATTTTTTGACAGACTGACAGCCCCAGAAGCGTACGCTCCTGGGGTTGTCTATTGTGGTGCGCAAATTGCGGGGATTCCAGAGAAACAATGACACCTTAACCTGTATTTACGCCCACTAACATGCGTTTTTTAACCACTGAGCGAAAAATTTGTGACAAGCAAAGAAATCTATTGTATAATAACGCCAGTTCTTAAGGACGAACAGGAAAGGGGCTGAGGATTTGAAAATCAAACTGGAATCTGCGGAATTGCCGGAAACTGAGGTCATTATCCGCGGCGACGTGACAAGTGAAGAAGTGGTTTCCCTACTGCAGCTTCTGAAAAAGCGCAATAGCGGGAAACTGATCCTCCATAAAGAGGAAGAACAGTATATCATGGACGTTGACGAGCTCGTATATATAGAAGTCAGCGACAACAAAGTGTACGCCTACACCAGGCAGGATACCTATGAAGCAAAGCAAAAGCTCTATGAGATCAAGGAGCTTCTGGGCGGCAGAGCCTTTGCCCAGATCAACAAAAGTGTCATCGTTAACATGAACTGTGTCAAGTCCATCCAGGCGGAGTTCAGCGGCAATTACCGTCTCAAACTGAAAGACCGCAAGGAGAGCCTGACCATCTCCCGGAAGTATTTCAAGGAATTTAAGGATTGCATTTAAGGAGGAACCGTGTATGAAGAAATATGTTATGAATGCTATCATCGGTATGGGGTTCGGCTTTCCCATCACGCTGCTGTGCATGCTTTTGATCGGTGGTTATAACCCGGTGATAAAGGAATTCCTGGTATGGATGGCAGCGTCCGCACTTTACGGTGTGCTGTCCACAATTATGGATGAAAAGAAGTTTGATATGCCCCTGCCGGTATCCATTGGACTGCACTTCTTCGGTTGTGTTGCCATCACCATGGGCGCTGCTTTGCTCTGCGGCTATGTCAGCTCCCTTGCGGATGTTCTGCCTATTCTGCTTCCCGCGATCATCATTTATTTTGTAGTTTATTTTATCTGCTTTTTGCTGATGAAGCAGAATGAAAAGACTGTCAACAAGGCATTGGAAGATAAATAATTTCACATACGGTAAGTCCGGAACCGGTTTCGTGCATCACGATACCGGTTCCGGGCCTTTTTCCTAGACGGTGTTCTGAAGCGTAACAAGGATATCAAGAAAAGATTGAGGCGGCAAGTTTGCAACGGACGATGAAGTGTGGTATAATGGCGAGCATGAGCATGATCGTCTGCGAAGCAAAGCGGAATTGTGAGACGCGGAAGACCGTGCAGTGATCCGTTCTACAGTGTATGGAGGCGTGAAAAAAGCGCTATGTGTGTGAGAGGAGACAGAACATGGTAATTGGTATGATCGGGGAAAGCTGCACCGGCAAGAGCACGCTTGCTAAGAAGATTTCTGCCAGTTTAAGTTGTGAAGTATTTACCGGTAAGGACTATCTGCGCCTTGCAAAAAACGAGAACATCGCTAAAGCAATGTTCCAGAAGATACTGACTGCTGCCGTAACCGGCGAGAACATCATTTATGTGATCTCTGAGAAGGAGCATCTTTCTTTGCTTCCGGCGGGCGCGCTGCGTATCCTGGTAACGGCAGACCTGGAACTGATCAAATCTCGGTTTGCCCAGCGGATGCATGGCAATCTACCTGCGCCTGTGGCGGCGATGCTGGAAAAGAAGCACGGCTGCTTCAACACAGTACCTCATGACATTCAAGTTGTAGCTGGGGAAACCGATTTGGATGATGTAGTTGCGCAGATCCAGTCTCGCCTTTAGAAAGAGGAAGCATTCAATGAATGCTAAGGAAATCAAGAAGTATTGCCCAAGTAACTAGTGGAACTTTTTCTAACATTTTCCACTCCTTTTTGGCACCTTTTATTCCGGAAAAGCTGTTCTTTAAAAAGCTCGTCTCCACTGTCTCCATGTGCTCCAAACCCGGTTATGGTCAAATATGTGGTCAAAAACCGCTTCCCGGAATTTGCGGGAAGCGGTTGCTGTATATTAGTCCTCGCTGCGGTCTTTCCATTTGCTGTCTAAATACCAGGCATCCTTGCCAAACGCGTCAAACTCAGCGATTATAGAACTGCCAGTAAATTCAATCTCGTAGTAATCAGTATCTGCGTTCATAAAGAAGCAGAGTGTATATCGCTGTGTTTCTGCATCAAAATCTAACCCGTAAACATGGTTATATTTCTCGGCAAAAACCATTTGCAGGAACTCCTCATGCTCTTCGGGCTGCAAAATGCGCGGAGGATATTTTTTTATCGTATTTCCTTCCGCATCTCTGGTCCAGCATCCGCCACGCAAAACAGAGTGCAAAACAAAACCATGGACCGTGACTTTCAGCTTAGGACAGGCGTAGCGATCTTCGCCATGATTCGCGGAACAGGGAATGCGGCCTTCAATATCCAGACGGCTGTGTCCAATAATGATGGCATCAGAGAAAACCAGATGCAGATTGTTTGCATCGATATAAGCATTATCAAGAGAAGAATCATGGAACTCTATGGATTGCAGTTCATTGATGACAGTATAGGTTGCCATATGCTTTCCTCCGCTCGCAGAATTTTACAATCTTATTTTATCTAAGTACAAACAGTTAATCAAGTCATTTCTTCCTTCAAAATCCACCGTCATCAATCAAGAAAAGGCTTTTCGGCGGCGTGTGGATATGATAAAATAGGGGTAAAGGGAGTAATACCACGGCCCAGAAATTTGAAGATTTCTGCCGGGAGCTGCAAATGGGGATGTCCATTGCCGTGACCGGCCGGAAGCAGAAGAAAAACAAGGATAGCATCTTCTGCTGCTGAATCCTATGGCGGAGGAAAAGACCATTCGGAAGCCTATTCTGGGATAACACGAGATGAGCAAGGGTAATTCGTTATGGAAAATAAAGCACAATATCTGGAAAATCCATGCAGAGCATCATCAATTCCATACTGGAAAGCAATCAGCATTTCTGTGCCGGAGAATATGCGGATCCTGCACAATGATGATTTTAGTGCGGCATTGCTGGAACAATTTACGGACGAGCCGTATTTTCGCTTGAAGCACAACTTGCAAAATATCAATCCTGCGGTCATCCCGGATGAATTTGAACTGTGTACTGCGACATTGGCAGACTTTGCAGAACATATCCATTTCTGCTATGGCGGAGCCTGTGTGACAGCGGATGAACTTCGTAGCTATACAGCCGGAAAAGTCTATTGCCCGGAGTTATGGATTGCAATTAGGGATATCAAGACAGGTACAATTGCGGCGACAGGCATTGCGGAGTTGGACCGGGAAATTGGTGAGGGGATTCTGGAATGGATCCAGGTGTCAGAGGAATATCGCAGGTGTGGCTTGGGATGCTGCATTGTTAACGAGTTGTTGTGGCGGATGAAGGACATGGCGAAGTTCGCAACGGTGTCCGGGCAATGTAACAATCCATGGAAGCCGGAAAAACTGTACCGTAAATGTGGCTTTTCCGGAAATGATATCTGGCATGTGCTGAAAAGGATTTGAGATGATGAAGAAATTGATTTTTCTCCTTCTGGCGGTGATGATGCTTACTGCCTGTGGGCAAGCTAAAGAAAATGACCAGCGGTCGGCGCAGCAAACTGGCAGCGGAAGCATTGGTGGAACTAGGCTATACCAACATCAAGGAATTCGGCGGAATCATCGACTGGCCTTATGAGATAGAATAATTATGAAAACACCCGGAATTGCGTACGCAATTCCGGGTGAAGTATATTCAAATCTTTTTTACCGGGCGGATGTATTTCCAATATCGTGTACAGTCGTGATAGAAGTAGAATACTCTGCCGGGGGTGATGTCCAGAGAATATCCGGAAGCAGCATAGTCAAATTCTTTCATTGCTGCTTCGATTTTTGCCTCCACACTTTGATTCTGTGCTTCAAAATCAAAGGAGCCGTGCTCAAAAACAATATATTCGCCCTCGGGAACATCCATCAACTGCATTTGTTCCGGCACAGGGCCGGCGTAATCCACAGGAAGTCTCACGCCGTAGCTCTCCGCCAGGGGAATGCCCCAGCTGCAAATGCGCCCGTTAGGTTCGTTGATGAATGCCATGATCTGACCGCTTCCGCTGTCTGCTTCGACTCCGCCCATATCGTCCAGCTTGTCCGGGATGCTGTCAAGTAGTCCGCAGATGGTCTCGCAGTCCTGCCCGGGAATACTGGCCTGCTTTTGCCAGAAATCCCAATATCCGATGCTCTCGTAGTTGCGAATATGCAGGAATTTGTGGGCAGGGATGGTTACAAAATACACTTTAACATCTTCGTTGGTGGCTGCCATGCCGGTTCCTCCGATTCCCAATAAGTAACAGTCAAGTGGATTGATGTGGGTACGCAAAATGACGGGTACAGGGTTTCTACGGTATTCACTAGGTGTAATGCTGTAGGCTTCCTTAAATGCACGGGTGAAAGCTTCGTTGGAGGAAAAACCGTAGTCTATGGCAATATCTAGGATGCCCTTGCTTGCATCCCGGACATCTTTTAATGCAAATGCCAGACGGCGGTACCGTAGGTAATCCTTAAGCTTGATGCCGGAAACTTCCCGGAACTTTCTAGAAATGTAGAACTCGGAATATCCGAATTTCTGCGACAGTACAATCAGGGTCGTATCCTCACTGCGTTTGTTTTTGATGCAGAGGTCGATCTCGTCTATCATCTGCTGAATTACTTTATGCCATTCGTGCATTGCGTTTCGCTCCTCATTTCAACTGCTCTGGAACTATTATAGGAATGTGGGGAAATGATTTCTTGATTTCTCTTGCGATATTGTAACGGTCAGAACAGGGAAAGTGTTCAAGAATACCTCAATTTCCGTCAAGGCAGAATTTCAATTTGCTTCAAATTGCTCCACAGTTGGGTGGAGGCATCGGAGATCAGCTTTTGATCAGCGGGAGCGAATAGTGTGATCTTCAGCTTGCGGTTTTTGAGATTCCACCAGCCGACTACGGTTCCGTTCACAAGAATAGCAGGACGGACGATTCCGGCGAGGTTGAAGACATCACGCATATGCTCTTTGGGCAGGAACAGGGTTTCTGTTTTCTCATAGCCCAGCATGAGTTGGTCAAAGCCAGCCAGGAACAGGCACTCGGGTATCTCACCAGCAGGCAGACCGTTATCGATGTAGAAATAGGACTTGCCATCCAACGAGGTTTCGGTAACCGGAAGTTGTTTCAGCCAGGACTTGACCTTGGCCTGGGTGGTGCCGAAGAAGTAGGCGGCATCTTTTATGGTGGCGGGGCCGAAGTGCGTGAAATAACGCCGAGCCAGTTCAATCCGGGCTTTGTTCTCTGCCATTGGCTCAAAGGCGGGACAAAGCTGATAGGCTTTCTTTTCCTGCACCTTGTGGCAGATTCGGCCTGCTTCACAGAGTGCACGGATGGTGCCGCCCCAGGGATCAAACAGGCTTTGACTTTCACTCTCCGTCATCCCGGCTTTTTCGCAGACGGCTTTCAGAGCTTCACGCTCGTCAATACCCTGGGCAACCGCATCCACGATCAGCTCAGCAAAGTATGCCTTGCGGTCAGCGCTGATATAGGCATCCGATTCCAGAGTATCCACCGGGCGGAGAAAATGGGTTCGGCCCTCGTGGAGGAACAGCGGAAGATCGTCAACAGAGAACAGGTGCATAGTGCCCCGGTTCGTCCAGCTTTTGACCAGCCCCTCGGTGCGGACTTCATCGCACCGGATGGACAGACCGTGGAGTGCATGACTGAGAAATTGCGCCTGTACACCGCAAAGGTCTTTCACAACAGTCTGAGTATCGGCCGGAGCAAGCAAATGCTGCCCAGTGAGTCGCCGTAGCTTGATTTCTTCCAATGTCATAGGCGTAGCTTCTTTCGGGAGAATTCTGTCTTTTTCATGGCCGTGATATGGCATCCATTGGGGATCACCTAGTCTAAAATGCCGGATACGTAGAAAAAGCGGCAAGCCTGGTGGATATGCGTTGATGCGGAGTTCTCCGGCAGTTCCTGGCCGGCAATGGGGTCGATTCCCTGCGCAAGCGGATCCAGATACAGTTTTGCGCGCTGCATAGTTTCTAATTCTGTCATGATGCCAAATTTATCGCAAATTTGTTCGCATTCATTGTAGCACACAAGAGTGAAAAAGGCAACAATAACTTTTGAAAATAGGGCCGTACAATGGGAAGCAGCAGAAAGACCGGCAGCATTCTGCGAAACACTGCCGGTCAAAGGATCATCTGTGAATATCGGGAGAAACGGAGGGAAGGTTGCCGAGGTTATTGTTTTCACTGCCGTCGGGGATGGATTTCAGGTATTCTGTATCTCCACGGTGGGCGATGCCGACACCGGCGATTCTCCCTTGCTTTGCCATGTCTGCCGCCTGCTGTTTTTCCACAATGGAATTGTCGGAAAGCTGATACCCGGTGATCCTGCCGCCTTCTTTCACAAGACCGACGATTTGCTTTGCATTGGAATCGGGGCGCGGGATCTGATCCAAGGTCTGCTTCACAAGTTCTTTCCCGTCCATGATCATCACTCCTTTTGCGTAGTTTCTGCTTTAGACCGGAGAATATGTAGGTTTACAAAGCTGGATTCAGCGTGATATAATGGAAAAACGAGAGGGGGGAAGGAAAATGTGCGATCATCTCAGAACAGAAAAGCGTATAGTCGCTGTTTTCTCTGACATTCACTCGAATTACCATGCTTTCAAAGCTTGTTATGATGATGCAATAAAGTGTGGAGCAGATAGCTTCGTTTTCCTTGGTGATTATGTATCCGATCTCGCAGAACCCCAGAAAACCTTGGATCTTGTATATGAAATACAGTCGAGATATCCGACCATTTGCCTGCGTGGAAATCGTGAGGGATATATGCTGGACTGTGAGAAAGGTGCCAGTAGATTCTCTCGTGGATCAAAGTCTGGCTCCCTTTTGTTTACATACAATCATTTGCGGGAGAAAGATCTGGATTTTTTTAGAGGGTTGAAAATTTCTGACACTATTGAGATTAATGGTGTCCAAATTGAAATCGCCCATGCATCCATGGACAATGACAGGTACTATTTTGACTGCAACGATGGTCGTATTGCGGAAGTTTTTCCGCAAATGAAGTGCAAATATCTGCTAACAGGTCATAGCCATAAGCAGTATATCCAGCGAGATTCTGCCAAAACGATTATCAATCCCGGCTCGGTCGGCATCCCCCAAGATGGAACCCAGTGGCCCCAATACGCAATACTGAAAATTGCAAACGACGATGTTTCCTGCGTGTTTCGTGAAGTGCCTTACGATATGACAGATGCTATCCATGCGCAATTTGCAAACGGTCTTGTGGATTATGCAAAATATTGGGCAATTGGCATTCTGTACGATATTATCACGGGCGAAGAATGGGCATTGAAGCTTCTGAAGTGTGTCCAGGAAACAGATAGTTTCTATGACGAAGAAGTATGGCATTTAGCTGCTATCAAATTAGGAATGAAGTTCACAGAGCAGGAGATTACGGAATTGGCATTGGAAGAATGTCGCTCAAAGGAATGATGAAAATGAAATTGATATGCGAACTGAATGATAAACTTATACTTGGGCGGGATGGCATGTCTGATAAGGCTCCTCGATTGACGGCTCGTGCTATCGTAAAGAATCAGAGTGGAATGTATGCGGTGATGTACTCCGATAAGTTCAAACTCCATAGCCTGCCCGGTGGTGGAGTGGAGGAGGGCGAAGATGTGCTGACCGCTCTGCGCCGGGAAGTATATGAAGAAACCGGATGCGTCTGCGACGAGATCAAAGAATTGGGCATCGTAGCGGAAAAACGGGCGAGCCTGGATTATACTCAAATCAACTACTACTTTGTGGTAACGATTACTCACACCCCCGGTGAGTACCACTTGACAGAGTCGGAGCAGGCCAGCCGCACAGTGGTGCAGTGGCATACCTTTGAAGAAATGGTGCGATTGATCAACGAGCAGGAATTTGACCGTGTACAGGGAAAATATCTGAAAGCCCGTGATGTGGCGGCATTGAAAGAGTACACCACTTGGAAATAATTGTGCCGCTATAAACAAAGAAAAGGCCTTTAGAATTTCAAAACCGCCAGTTTTCGTACTGAAAACTGGCGGTTTCTACCTGAGTGGCGAGACTCGTTTGCAGCTGCGCCGGTAGGCACAGATAGAGGATCACCGCCATCGAGCTGGCGGCGGCAACGCTCATCCGCGTTGCATTTAGATGGTTCGAGTCTCGCATTCAAAAGATAAAGGGGCTGTCTCACTAATAAAGTGAGGCAGCCCTAAAAAAATCAGCGCTCGGGCCTGTACAAGAGGCCGGGGGTGGGGGAAAAGTAA
>JAZUQE010000016.1:0-2851 GCA_045605575.1 Faecousia sp.
GTCATGGCAGAGACCTTCCAGTCACCTTCGCCGCCGTAGCCATAGCCCTGGGCCATCAGGTGCTGACTTGCCAAACCTGGCAGCTGCTCCATGCCGTACAGATCCTGGAATGTGTTGGAGAATGCCATGCACCCATTGGCGTCCATCATCTTCTTCATGGCGATCTCTTCTCTTGCCTGATAGCGGATGGCGGCCACATTGGGGGTATTGATCTCGTACTTGGAGGTATAAATAGCCATCAGAGCGTCGATCTCTTCCTCTGTGACGGCGTTCATTTCCTTCACCAGATCACCGACTGCCCAGGTGTTCACCTGCCAGCCCAGCTTGGTCTGGACTTCCACCTTATCGCCCTCGGTGACGGCGACTTCACGCATATTGTCGCCAAAACGCATGACCTTCATATTTCTGGACACAGACACGCCAACGGCAGACTTCATCCAGCTTCCGATGCGGTTCAGAACCTTCTCATTCTTCCAATAGCCTGCGATGACCTTCCTGGGCATACGGAGCCGGGCGGCAATGAAACCGTGCTCCCGGTCGCCGTGGGCAGCCTGGTTCAGGTTCATGAAGTCCATGTCGATCTCATCGTTAGGGATCTCCAGATTATACTGGGTTGCAAAATGGCAGTAGGGCTTCTGGAGGTTTGCCAAACCGTTAATCCACATCTTGGAGGGGCTGAAGGTATGGCACCAGGTGATAATACCGGCACAGGTGTCATCGTAGTTTGCTTCCTTGATGATGTTGGTGATCTGAGCATTGCTCATAGCGGTGACCTTATAAATCAGCGGATAAGGCAAGCTCTTGCTCATCTCAGCAGCCATTTCCTCAGCACGCTGAGCAACCGTTGCCAGCACCTCGGGGCCATACAGATCCTGAGAACCAACCACGAACCAGAAATTGTACTTCATATCTATTTCCTCCTTTAGATGACTTCTACAGCAATCTGCTCGACTTTCAAAAGTTGCTTATACTGTTCGATATAAATATTGAATCCGTCCACATCGGCCTGATCGGGTTCCAGAGTAGAACCGGCAATACCGGCAAACACCCGATCGTTCAGGTAGCTTTCTAGCGTCTCACGGGGCTCTTTGTTGACTCGGTAAGCTGCCAGTAGGGCCATACCATAGGGGCCGCCTTCGCCTGCAGTTTCCATACAGGTAACGGGAGCATTGCAGGCAGCTGCCAGATACTTCTGACCCACTACAGGGGTCTTGAACAGGCCGCCGTGACCGGTGAGGCTGTCGATGGCTACCTTCTCCCCTGCCAGGATATCCATACCAATCTTCAAAGTAGACATGGTAGAATAGAGCTGGGCCCGGAAGAAGTTTGCCAGGGTAAACTTGCTATCGGGCTTGCGAACTACCATAGGACGGCCTTCATCCAGATGGGTCACGCCCTCGCCTGCCATGTAATTGCAAACCAGAATTCCACCACAGTCGGGGTCGCCTTCCAGAGACTTCTTGTACAGCTTCGTGTAAAGATCCCCGTTAGAAGGATCTGCACCAAACAGCTGTGCTGTTTCTTTGAGAACAGAAACCCAAGCATTGGAATCGTTGGTGCAGTTATTACAGTGGACCATAGCAACAGGCTTACCTGTGGGGGTGGTCACCAGATCGATCTCCTCATAGACCTTCTTCAGGGGCTTTTCCAGCACCACCATAGAGAAAATAGAAGTGCCAGCAGAAACATTGCCGGTTCTGGGCGCAACGGCGTTGGTGGCCGTCATGCCGGTGCCTGCGTCGCCTTCCGCAGGAGCGAAGGAAATACCGGGAGCAATCAGGTTATCCAGCATGGCGGCACCCTGTTCAGTCAGCACACCTGCGTCCTCGCCGGCCATGAGAACCCCGGGCAGGATTTCCGTCAGACTCTTCCAAGGAAGATTGCGGTCGGAAATCAGATAGTTGAACTTATCCAGCATTTCCGCATCATACTGCAAGGTTTCGCTGTCAATGGGGAACATGCCGGAAGCCTCGCCAATGCCAATGGCATTCACACCGGTCAACTTATAATGGACATAGCCTGCCAATGTGGTGATATGCGCGATCTTATCCACATGCGCTTCGCCATTCAGAATCGCCTGATACAAATGGGCGATGCTCCAGCGCTGAGGAATGTTGAAGCCAAAGAGCGCCGTCAATTCCTCAGCGGCCTGTCCTGTAATGGTGTTTTGCCAGGTGCGGAAAGCAGTAAGCAGATTCCAGTCCTTGTCAAAGGCCAGATAGCCGTGCATCATGCCGGAAATGCCCATGGCCTCGATGGACTCCCGATCCTTAACGCAAGATAACGATGCTTTTAAGCCAGTCCAGACTTCCTCCAAATCATATGTCCAGACACCGTTTTCGTAGGTACTGGCCCAGGTGTAATCACCGGAGGATACCGGGGAATGGTTTTCATCAATGGCGATTGATTTGATCCGGGTGGAGCCAAATTCTATTCCAAGATACAAATCATTATGATTTTCTTGTTCTTTTGACATTATACATCACCTTTACTGTGTTCTTTCCGTTGTATAAACTTTAAATTCATGATTTACCTATTCCACAAAAAGAGAAAATGCAGCCTTGCCCGCGGAAGTGCATTTATAAACGCCTGCATGCTCCAGAACCTTGGCAAAAACTTTGCCCACTTCCTCTCCCAGATTTTCCATATGCTTGCCGCTGATCTCCGTGCAGCCTGAATTGGAAAAGGTATAGTGATAACTCATTTTGATACCCACCTTATCAACAATTTACTTTAATGTGCGTGAAGCCCCGGATCATCCGGGGCATCACTGCGAGAGAGGAAAAAAGAGGAGAAAAAGATATAACCTAATTTATTGGATGGTCACATAGGCCTGGGCGCTGTAGGTGCC
>JAZUQE010000017.1:0-5266 GCA_045605575.1 Faecousia sp.
TCCGATCCGTTTTCCCCTTTGGCCGTCTGGGGAGTCCGGGGACCATACGGAAGGTCCCCGGCGGCTCTTTGGATACTTTCTGGCCGGACAGAAAGTATCATATTCCCAATAAAGCTTCTTTTGCAGCAAAAAGCCGATTCCCTTTCCGCACAAAAAACATCACGTTGTACCCACAGGTGCGGAGGGCGGCGCGTCAAGGATGCCGCGCCCTACGGCTTTATCCGGAAGCTGCACGACATACACCAACTCGTTTGTATAGTATGATCGTCAGCGGTATCCTTTACTTGGAATTGACTTTCCTATTTCTGTTTAGTATAATTTTCGTTAGAATTTGCTGGGAGGAAACCGGTATGAGCATGCAAAAACTGTTGGAGATGAACGGAGCGGACTGTAGTTGTGGAAAAACACATCGATTTCACGCGCAGGTCGTCAGTGGAAGCGGTGTGCTGGATAAACTGCCGGAACTTGCCGCCCAATTGGGGGCAAAAAAGATATACCTGCTTTCTGACCGCAATACCTTCTGCGCGGCAGGCAGCCGGGTGCAGCAGCTGCTGAAAACAAACGGTTTTACCGTTTCTTCCTGGTCCTTCCCGCAAGAGACTGTGGAGCCCGATGAAGCCAGTGTCGGCAGTGCCGTGATGCATATGGACTATGGCTGTGACCTGATCATTGGCGTGGGCAGCGGCGTGATCAACGACATCGGCAAGATCCTCAGTGCGGTTTCCAAACTCCCTTACATCATCGTCGCCACTGCGCCCTCCATGGATGGCTACGCATCTGCCACCTCCTCCATGACCCGGGATGGGCTCAAAATTTCCCTTCCCAGCCGGGGTGCAGATGTTATTATCGGCGATACGGATATTCTGCGGCAGGCTCCTAAGAAGCTGCTGCGTTCCGGTCTGGGCGATATGATCGCCAAATATGTCAGCATCTGCGAATGGCGGATCGCCGCCCTGGTCTGCGGTGAATACTACTGCCCAGAAATCGCCGCGCTGGTGCGGGATGCATTAAACCTTTGCGTCAGCCAGGCCGATCAGCTACTGGCCCGGGATGAAGAAGCTGTGCAGGCAGTCTTCGAGGGGCTGATCATTGCAGGCGTTGCCATGAATTATGCCGGTCTTTCCCGGCCAGCCTCCGGCGTGGAGCACTATATCTCCCATGTGATCGATATGCGTGCCGCCGAGTTTGGCACCAAGGCCGAGCTCCACGGCATCCAGTGCGCCGTAGGCACGCTGATAGCCGTCCGGCTTTACGAAAAACTGAAAACCATCACCCCGGATCGAGAAGCAGCCCTCTCATACGTTCAAGGCTTTGATTTTGCCGCCTGGAGCGAGCAGCTGCGTACACTGCTCGGAAATGCAGCGGAAAGTATGATCGCCCTGGAAGCCAAAGAGCACAAGTATGATCCGGTGCTGCACGCAAAGCGGCTGGAAATACTGCTGGGAAATTGGCATGCCATTTTGAAGATCATGGAGGAAGAGCTTCCCTCCGCTGCTGAACTGGAGAAATTGCTGGATACCATCGGTGCTCCCAAAACCCTGGCACAGCTCGGTACACCGGAAGAGATGCTGCCCATTATTTTGAAGGCAACCAAAGATATTCGAGACAAATATGTACTCTCCCGGCTGTGCTGGGATCTGGGCATTCTGGATGAAATTCTGAAATAAAGAAGGACTCGCTATGCTGGATATATTGACCCGGGCAGGCAGCTTCGTAGCCATCATCGTGCTGGGTTTCGTGCTGCGCAAAGTCGGGTATTTCAAACAGGAAGATTTCCTGGTGCTTTCCAAGATCACCATCCGAATCACTCTCCCAGCTTCCATCATTGCAGGCTTTGCAGGCAAAGAGCTGGATCCATCCATGCTTGTCTTTCTCCTGCTGGGTCTGGGCGGCGGTGTGCTGTATATGCTCGTCGGCTGGCTGCTGCAGCGAAAAGGCGACCCAGAGCAGAAAGCTTTCTACGTGCTGAACATGCCGGGCTACAATATCGGCAACTTCACCTCTCCTTTCGTGCAGGGCTTTTTAGGCTCCACGGGCGTAGTGGTGACCAGCCTGTTTGATACAGGTAACGCCTTTGTCTGCCTGGGCGGTGCCCTGGGCGTTGCCAGCATGATCCGCAGCGGCAGCGGTCTGGATCTGAAACGGCTGGGGAAAGCCCTGCTGACCTCCGTTCCTTTTCTGTGTTACATCACCATGACCGTTCTCAATCTTATCGGTCTTTCCCTGCCGGATCCCATTACCACCTTTGCCGGGATCGTAGGCAGCGCCAATCCCTTCATCGCCATGCTGATGATCGGTGTAGGCTTTCAGCTGGGTGGAAAAGGCCAATTGGGGCAGATCCTGAAGATCCTCATCCCCCGCTATGCCATTGCCGCCGTTCTGGCCGTGGCCTGCTACTATCTACTCCCCTTCTCCCTGGAAGCCCGGCAGGCTGTGGTGATCCTGCTGTTTAGTCCCATCGCCTCGGCAGTCCCCGCCTTCACCGGCGAGATCGGCGGTGATACCGGCCTTTCCAGCGCCATCAATTCCATCAGCATCGTGATCAGCATCCTGTTCATCATCACCCTCCTTTCCGTCATGCTGTAAAACAAAGCAGGGCCAAAATATGGAAAATATTGAGAAAGTAACCAAGTTGGGTATCTGCGTAGGCTGTGGAAGTTGTGCCGGATGTGAACATATTACATTCGTGACGAATACATTGGGCTTTCCTGCTCCGATTGTTGATCCTAATTGCACCAATTGTGGAGACTGCTTGAAAAAGTGCATTTATTGGAATACGGAAGATGATCCATAATTCCATTGCCAAAACAATTTATGGAGAATTGGCTATAGAAAGATAATATCTGGTTTACCGAACTGACTGAAATGATACAGCTCCGTCCATCCTTCCCCTCAGACTTCTCTAAAAGGGAATTCCAAAGGGAAAAACGGCGGTAATTGATGATTTTGAAGATCCGATCCGTTTTCCTCTTTGGTCGTCTGGGGAGACCGAGGACCATACGAACGGTCCTCGGCGGCTCTTTGGATACTTTCTCGTCGGAGAGAAAGTATCATCGCCTCCCTCTTCATTTCTCACAGCACCAAACTGTATCGATGCAAAATCCGTCTTTTCTATATAACAAAAAGAACCTGCACAATCGTACAGGTTCTTTTTCTCAATCATCAACCAAGATGCAGCACCACGGAACACACCGCAAACAGAATGATGGTCACCAGGGTCAGGGCAGACAGTGCGGAAGAAACCTGCACCCGCTCGCCCGGTTCGTCCGCAAACACCGGGATCACATAGGGCGGCGGCAGGATCAGCATCAGCAGCATAGCGCCCTCAAATAGGACATTGCCCAGCACCAGCCGGTTCAATGCCACAGCCACACCGTAGCAGATGACCATGATCACCAGACGCATGGCAATAAAGCCCACCGTCTTCTTCCAGGGGATCTCCCTGATTACCAGATCATAGCCAACCGTCAGCAAAATGACCATACCGGTGGGAGCAGACAGAAATAACGTGCAGGCATCCAGCACGCCGCTGATGCCCCACTGCGCCAGCTTCCCGTAAAGCCCGGTGGCACCGATCAGCACACCGGCTACCACTGCCCACAGAATAGGCGTGGTGGCCATATCCTTGCCGATAGCCTTCCAATCCCGCTTGCCGGACAGCAGGATCTTATACAGCGTAAACACAAACAGTGTCTGACCAATATCCGGCAATGCGAAGTTGGCCACCCGGACATCCGGGAACAGCAGCACAAACAGCGCATAGCCCAGCATCCCCGCCTCAAAGCCGGAGGCCAGGAAGGGCGTCAGCCGGCCCTTGATCCGGAAGACCCTCACAGCCAGGAAGCCTAACCCCAGCGCAAGACAGCAAATGAAGAACATCAGCGCAGGAAGAAGCAGTGCGGAAGCAGAATACTCCGCCGTAGCGAAAGCATTGACCAGCACAAAAGGCAGGGTCAAATTGATGACCACCTTCTTAAGCGCATCTACACCCTCACGGCTCAAGAAATTCCGACTGCGGCACAGCATACCCAGGGCCAAAGCCAAAAATACCGGCAAGGCTGTTTCCAGTACGGATAGAAACATCCCCATACTGCTTACTTAATAACGCCCTTCTGCAAAATCACATTGGCGTAGATGGCAGTCTCACCGGTCTGGATGATGCAGTAGCAGTCCTTTGCCTCGTCATAGAACTTGAAGCGGTCGATATTGCCCACAGCCTCGGCGCCGCGATCGTCATACTTGGCCACGATCTGCTTATAGGTCTCCCAAACGGGGATCTCCAGATCCTTGTCGCAGTCCATCTTTTCCATCAGAATGGCGGGCTTTTCCACATAGGTATCCAGAGGGATCACCTGCAGAATGGCATCCAGCAGCTCGGGAACACCGTGGCCGTCTGCCCGCAGGAAAATAGCGCCCTTGGCCTTGGCCATGGCAGCTCCGGGGAAATTGCCATCACCCAGGCAGATGCGGTCGGAGTGGCCCATTTCAGCCAGGACTTTCAGCAGCTCGGGAGAAAGAATAGGGGGAATGTTTTTCAGCATGAGAGTTACCTCCAATGATTAAAATTCCAGTTTGTCGGTGTGTTTTACACACCGACAAACCGTAGGGGCGGGAATCTGCCGCCCACGAAATTCGAAGAATTTCATCGCCGCAAGGCGATAATCGTGTTATTTCCTTCGGAAATCCCAATCATTTCGATGAAATGATTGGGCGGGCGGCTAATAGCCGCCCCTACGGCATCCACGGGGAGACTCCTCGACAAATACCAATTTGCAGTTGTTCGAAAAGTGGCGGTCCTTAGGACCGCCACTTTTTTGTTTGGGGAAATTACTTGTACATGGGGCCGTAGGTAGCGCAGGCGCGGTAGTCCTGGCCTTCCTTGTCCATGCCGAATGCGTTCCAGCAAGCAGGACGATAGATGTCATCCTCGGGAACGTTGTGCATGCAAACGGGGATACGCAGCATGGAGCACATGGTGATCAGGTCAGCACCGATGTGGCCGTAGGAGATGGCACCGTGGTTGGCGCCCCAGTTCATCATGACCTCGTAAGCGGTCTTGAAGGGGGAGCCTTCCTTGCCGTCGCAGCGGGGTGCGAACCAGGTGCAGGGCCAGGTGGGGTTGGTACGCTCCATCAGCTTGTCGTTGACATCCTCAGGCAGGTTGACAGTCCAGCCCTCGGCGATCTGCAGCACGGGGCCCAGACCCTTGACCAGGTTCAGACGGATCATGGTGCAGGGCATCTCAGCAAAGGTGTTGAAGTGGCTG
>JAZUQE010000018.1:0-12895 GCA_045605575.1 Faecousia sp.
TTATTCATTGATATCTAAACTATGCAAGGGAAACATAAAGATAAGCCGCCTTTGGGCGGCTATTTCTTTTGGCGGAGACGGTGGGATACGAAAGGACGGCCTGGCCAAAGGGTGGGTAAAAAAGTGTCCGGTTGATCAAGAATATGGCATCGTTTTGTAATCGCGCCATGTGTGTGGTTATATACAAACAAAACCAATCAGGATCCGGATGGACTTTGAAGATCTGGATACGGAATTTGTGACAGAGGCTGAGATAAGGGGAGAAAGTCGTTTTTGATGATTACAGAAGGACTTCGTAAGCGATGGAGCTTACCACGCCGTCTGTTAGAATAATGGTCATTTTTGAATCGGAAAGAACCTTTATATATACATTGGTCCCGTCGAAGCATCCTGCGCCGTAGGCTGCTTCGACTTCTTTTTGGGTATTTCCGATCCGGATGCCTTCTTCGTTCGCTATGCTGCTGTCTGCAAACCAGACGCTGTAAACATAGTCATTGCCTCCGAGTGGGTAAGTTGCCAGATAGAAGCTGCCGTAATCGTAAGTCTTATCAAATCCGTCAAATGCGCAGCTGGGTTCTTCGGTGTAATGTTCCGGTTCCCCTAATGCCGCCACAATGGGCGCGGCATCTGCACTTAGTGCGATCTCTACCCCCTTACAGAGAATGCGAAATGCTGCCTGATCAAGCTCGGATGCTGCGTTGCAGGCAGAGAGACTAAGCAGCAAGAATATTGCCGTCATGATACTACAGAGTTGTTTCATATTCCCGACTCCTTTTTCTGATTTTCATAATTTACGCATTTCTGTTCCCAGACTTGACACAAAGCTGCGTCATATCTATGATCCGGCAGATCACACTGGTCTTTGAGGATCCTGCCAAACCAGATGGATGCCTTTTCCGCGCCGAATACATTCAGATGCAGACCGCCATCGTAAGTATCCGTCTGCCAGTCAAGTCCGATCTGCTGCTGATACTGCAGCAGATTGATATACAGAAGTCCGTGTGTGGTGGCATATGTTTTAACCTGCGCATCCCACTGTGGCCACCAAATGGGGGATAGGGATGGTGCTTTGATCAGCACCAGCTGCACGTCGTGTTTCTCACACAGCAGGCGCATCTTTTCCAGATAGCGCCAACTGTTCTCTCCAAAACGTTCATCCGCAAGGGGCGGTTCTACGTAAGGATCCTGATATGGCTTCACGCCGGTCTGCATCAGATATCCGTTATGGGAGATCGGTTCTTTGTGTAGCCAGTAGGTTAGATCCTCTTGCGTCAGTTCGTTCCATCGGCTATGGTAGCGCAGGATGGGAAACAGATAAGTCAAGATCCCGCCGTGCAGCTGTTCTTCTGCCGTCAGTGATTCTTGAATTGCGTTCCACTTGCTGACGGACCACCGCATGCCGTCCAATGTCATGAGATTATAGGCCTCCCGCTGGGAATCGCGGCCGGTACTTTCGGGTGTATCATATTGCATGGAGAGTACGTTGAATACGATGACTTTCGGCGTTTCATAGCGTAAAATTTCTTCCAACAGATAATAGGATTGCCAGATCGTTTGCTGTGCGCTGCCTCGTATATAAGAAGGAATGCCGTATTCTTTCCACAGCGTGATAGGAGAAAAGTTTTCATATACCTCACAGTCACCGATGAAGATCACGTCATTGCTGCCTGCGTTGTCATAGTATTCTCCGATCAAGCTTCCTTCCGGGGAACGCTCCATGTATTTGGGCACCAACAGGGATTGCAGAGAAGCAAGAATGAACACGCCGATGAGAAAAGCTGAATATAGTTTGATCCGTTTCATGCTGCCTCCTAAAAGCGGTTATAGATAAAGTTATTGGCGTCGTATTCCAGACCATAACAGCCGAAGAGGAGAATTGCCAGAAATAATACAAAAGTAAGGGTGTATCGAAGAAGCTGCTTTTCCCACAGCCATTCCCGAATGCTGCCTTTCTTTTCCTGGAACAAGCTGACGGCCAGCATCAAAAGGATCCCGAGCGTAAGGATCCAAAGATCCGAATTGGTAAGTCCCAATTCCTGAATGGAGATCCGAAAGGGTTTGAACATACCCCCGAGCTTTTGAAAGTATTCCGTCACATCCGGGAAGAGATCTGCGATGCGGATCAGATTCATGAGCGTGAAGGTGCGCAGAATCTCCCATAAGCCGTACCAATGTGTTTCTTTCCAGCGAAAGCGTTTGTGGAATTGGGCATACAGAGGGGATAATTCCTCGGAACTTATGATGACAAGGCAGTTCATCATACCCCATACGATAAAATTGGGTGTCAGGCCGTGCCAGATACCGGTTGCAAACCAGGTTATAACAGTAGCAACATATACAGGCAAGCGCTTACCGAAGCCCCCCAACTTTTTTCGGGCGGTCTGGCTCAGTCTACGCATACTGCTGCTGACGCAGATGGGGAAGAAAATATATTCTTTCATCCATTCACCCAGACTGATATGCCAGCGGCGCCAGTACTGTGCAATGCTTTTGGAGAAAAAAGGGTGCTGAAAGTTTTCTTGCAGGCGGATCCCAAAGCTTTGCGAAAGCCCGTTGACAATATCCATGCCGCCTGTAAAATCCGCATAGATCTGCACGGCATAGCACACAGTTAACAACAAAAAAGCTGTACCCGTATACGCAGGTCCCCTCAGCACCGCAACTGCAGCCGCTATCCGATCGGCGATAACCATTTTTTTGAAATATCCCCAGAGCATACGCTGGAAACCGAAAGATACCTGCTTGGCCTCATAGGAATGACCGGCCAACAGCTGGGGCGCAAGCTGGTTGAACTTGCTGATCGGCCCCTGCACAAGGCATGGAAACAAGGAAACAAATAAAGCAAGTTTAAAAGGATTTCGCTCTGCTTCTGCAGCTCCCCGATATATGTCCAGAACATAACCCGTGGACCGAAACAGGTAGTAGGAAATTCCCAGGGGAAGCAGAATGTTATCAAAGGTGAAGCGAAGCTTGCATACTGTAAGCAGTCCGAAATTGAGGATAAGACAGGCAAACAGCCAAAACCTGCTCTTGTGTTTGAAAGTTTTGGAATCAAACCTTTCGTGATTCCTTTGCATGATCTGGGTTGCAGCGTATGTAGTCAGAGTCGTAAATAGAATGTAGGCAAGGTTTTCGATACCGTTGAGAATATAGAATACGTAACTTGCGAGTAAGAGCAGTATCCACTGCCAACGATGCGCAGCAGCATAGTATAAAAGCAGCAGGATACAGACAAACAGCGGAAAAAAAACGGATGTCAGTGCCATGTCAATAGTTTGACAGCCTCTGAATGAGAGAGAACAGGGAAGAAGCGGAATTGAAATTATCCGGTATCAGTTCTTCTACAGGAATCCTGACATCAAACACATCATCCACCTCCGCTACAATGGTTACGATGTCGAAGGAGTCCAAGATTCCGTGATCGATCAAACTGCTTTCTGCTGAGAAATCAATATCCGGATGCAGATCATGCAAAATGTGAATCAGTCTTTCCATATGCTTTGCTCCTTTGTGCTAAGTAATTTCGGTCTATTTTGCCGTTTGGCGTGAGGGGTATCTGATCGATCTGAACAAGCAGATGGGGGATCATGTAGCGGGGCAGCCGTTGCTTTAGATGCGCTTTTAGCGAATGTTCTGAAATGCTGCCTGCATAGTACAGATGAATTTGCTTGCTGTTGTGCTCATATATGCAGCAGCAAGCATTCACAGATGTGTGGATATGCGCGGCGGCTTCGATCTCACCCAACTCGATCCGGTGGCCCATGTGCTTGATCTGATTGTCTTTTCTGGAGAGAAATACCAGTTCTCCGTGTTCATTGTAGCGCCCGATGTCCCCGGTCCGGTAAATGTATTCGGGATAATGCTTATTTAGTGGGTTTTGCACGAACGCGGATGCCGTTTTTTCCCAATCACCGTAATAGCCTAAAGTCAGTCGGGTGCCGCGTATGCAGATCTCACCCGGTTCACCGGGAGGGGGGATGCGATCTTGCTCACTGAGTAGGATAATTTGCGTATTGCGAAAAGGACGGCCGATAGGCAGCACTTCGTTCTCACAAAAATTCCGGTCTACTTTGTAGAAACAGCAAATTCCTGTTGTTTCGGTAGGCCCATAGAGGTTGAAAAAACTTGCATTAGGCAATGCAGACTGCCAAAGCTTCAGCTGCCGGATGGGAAAGATCTCGCTGGCAAAAGCGATCGTATGTAAATGCTCCGGTTTGATTTTAGCGAAAGTTCCCATGGAGGAAATGGTAGTCAATGTTGACACGACCCAACAGAGCGTATTGATACAGTGATTGTTGAGATATTCGACCAGCTTCACAGGAAATAGAAAAAGCTGTTTGGGAATTAGGTGTGTAGTTGCGCCGTACTTCAGTGTTGGAAGTATCTCTTTTAAGCAGGCATCAAAATACAGGGGTGTTTGGTTACCGAAAACCGTGGTGTGATCAAAGGGAAGAATTTCGCAGAGACTTTCGATATAATCGATCACAGCTCTGTGGCATCCGGTAACACCCTTTGGGATCCCGGTGGAGCCGGAGGTGAACACAATGTAGACAGGATCTGTGTCGATTTGACAGGAACGTACATCCTTGAGAGCGGCATCATCAATATGGTCGAAAGCCAGATCATTGTAACGGTAGCATTTTATCTTGTGAGCCATCGTTCGTGCTGCCGGTAGGGTGGCGTCATCACAAATGCAGACACATGGCTGAAGCTGATGAAGGATCAGATCGATACGATGTTGGGGCATATCCTTGTCAAGCGGTACATAGAAACAGCCGCTGTAGATGATCCCCAGGTAGGCAGTAATGGTTCTAGGACTTTTTTTCATGTAAACAACAACTGGCTGATTTCGGCATCCCTCTTTCAGCAGTGCAGATCCTAAGCTGCGGGCCTGGTTATAGACATCCAGAAAGCTGAGTTCGCCGTCTTCCCCAGAAAAAGCACATTTATCTGGGAATGTAACGACCGTTCGCTCCAAATATTCCAATAGGTTTGTCTGCATAGGTATTCTCCTTTCCGTCTGGGACCAAGTGCCAGTATTCTTTACGCAGCTTCTTTCCGCAAGCGAGGACACATTTGCTTGCGAGCACCTCCAGAATGTCCATAAAACCCGGCCCGATTTCTGTGTGTCCTTTGATCACGGAAAGCTCCGTGCAGCCCAGCAGGATAACCTGAGCGCCGCAATCGAGCAGTTCCTGTTGCGTCCTGCGAAAGCGATCCATTTCAACATTCTTGCCTGCTTTTACGTTTTCATAGATCAGCCGTGTCACTTCCTCCTGCTGTGTCTTGGAGGGAATGATCGGTAAGATCCCGGCTTCTTCCAATGCATTGGATAAAATACGAGAGGAAATCGTACCCTCCGTCGCCATAATCCCGACCTTTTGGATGCGGTTCTTATGGAGCAATTGGACCGTTTCAGCAATACCGTTGATCAGATCGCTTCTTAAATTTCTTTGTAGATCATCATAGAAATAATGGGCAGTCACGCAGGGAATGGCAATATGCGTTGCACCTTGACCGACAAGGGAACGGCCCGCACGGAGTAAAAAGGGTAGGGGATCCTCGCGGCTGTTTCCCAGAAGATAGGCCGTCCTGTCCGGTGTGGACGGGATGTGGTGAACGAGCATCTCCACATGCTCCTGGTCGGTTCGTGCATCTGTCATGCTGACGATCAGTTCTAGAAAATGCGCAGTGGCAGCGGGACCTAAGCCGCCGATAACACCTAAGATCGGTTGTTTCATGGCTGTTTCCTCAAGGTGTGGCAGGATATAGACTTTTGTCCCTGTTGTGACTGCCTTTGTGGGTCTCGGAGTAGGCATCGAGGAAGGCATCTGTTACAAGACAAAAGTTATCACCATCTCCGTAGCGTGGTGTCGCATCGAAGTGGTACCAGGTCTGCCCACCGTCCAAACTGATCAGACTCCAGAAATGATCGCTGTCATCAGAGAAATTACGAACCTTTACCACATCTAGATTCATAATGCCTAACCTTTCGAGCAGAAGTTTGGTCACAGCCCAGTAGCCGTAACAGTCACCACGGCCTTCTGTCAGCATGATGTATGCCGTTTGACGCCAATCGATACGGTCCGAATGACCGGCATAACCCAGATTGATCCGCGCCCAGGCATAGATATCTTGCACCTGCTGCTTGGGAGTTGCTTGATAGCGGATTATGGCTTCTATTTTTTTGTCGGCAATGGCGTAGATCGTTTCCATATCTACAAAACCCGGTTTCTTTTCCAAAACCGTCACGGTGCTTTCGGAAGTGACCTTGTTGCCGGCAGCGTCCTGGGCCAAATAGTGAATTTTGTATGTTCCGGGTGTGGTCAGATCCACACGGCTGCTATCAACTGTGATAGTGGGCATTAAGTCTATATCATCTTCTACCGTTACACCACGCAGATACTGGATCACGTCACCTTGGTACACTTCCAGTTTTTTGACTCCGCGAATGATCGGTGGCGTGATATCCGGTATGGGAGCGGTGTCCTCAGTAGGCTGGAAGTCCGTTGCTTGCACCGTGGCACCGGCTTGACGGATCAGCATGTCCATACCTTTGAGCAATGGATTGATTACTTGAATAGCGCTCCAGAAGATGAGTGCGACCAGTCCCAACGTCAGAGAGATCAACAGCAGCGATTTCCACGGTGTAGCGCGCCTCTTTCTTCTTCTGGCATGGGTATGTTTGGGCTTTTGTAGATATGGGGGGTTGCTTTGCATATCGATCACGCTTTCCGGTTTGTTTGTGTCAACAGAATAAGGATCCTGTGCATCATAACAACCGGCATTCCTGCATCACAACCGCATCTTTTCCTTGTTTGGTATTCTGGATGCACGATCGACAGGAGAGAACATAGCGGAATCCTTTCCGTAATATTGTTGCATTTATTTCCTCTTTATTCTATAATATTCAAGGAGTGCACGTTGCGACACAGTGCTGCGTGCTGGTAGGCGCAAGATGTAAGCTCCTTCATGGCATCAACACAGGAGGTATCCTTATGAAATTGATCCCTACAAAGAAACAACTGGAATTCATGGACTGGGAATTTGGCGTTTTATTTCACTTTGGCATTCGCTCCTTCAACCCTGGGCATCAGGATTGGGACGGGCTCGAAATGCCGCCGGAGACCTTCTGCCCAGACGGGCTGGATTGCGAACAGTGGATCCTGGCTGCCAAACAGGCAGGGGCCAAGTATACCATTCTAACCACCAAGCACCATGACGGCTTTGCGCTTTGGCCCTCTAAGTTTTCTCGTTACAGTGTGGCGGATACCCCTTGGAAGGGCGGAAAGGGAGATGTGGTTCGCGAATATGTGGATGCCTGCCGCAAGCATGGTATAAAGGTCGGCTTGTACTATTCTCCCGCCCAGTGGGGCAGCCGCTCCATACCCTTTGAAAACGCAAAGGAATATGACGACTATTTTATCAATCAGATCGGTGAGCTGCTGACCAATTACGGAAAGATCGATTATCTGTGGTTTGATGGCTGCGGATCGGAAGGGCATGAATATGATCGCGAGCGCATAGTTGGTGAAATTTTCAGCATGCAGCCCGACATTCTGACTTTCTGCGATCCGGAGTGGACACCCTGCGTGCGCTGGATCGGCAATGAGGATGGGTATGCCTCGCTCCACAATCCGCTGGTAGTCTCCAAAACGGATTTTTCTGAGTTGTCCAGCCAGGAGCAGCAGCTTTCCAAGGCGATGTTTTTGCCGTCGGAATGCGACTGTTTGATCCGTGGGACATGGTTCTATGATCTGAATGAAGAAACGCTGAAAAGCGTGGAAGAGCTTTTTGGTATGTATGAGATGTCTGTAGGTCACGGCTCTAATTTCCTGCTGAATGTAGGGCCTAACAATCATGGATTGCTGCCGGAAGCGGATAGGCAGCGACTACTGGAGCTTGGAGAAAAGATATGCCAAGCTTATGGCGAACCACTCCCGTACAGTGATCCGGTGAAAAATGGGGATAGCTATACCATGACCCTGCCACATCTTGGGGGATCCAGGAAGGATGCACCCAGCAGCGATCATTTGTCTAATTGTGTGATGCTGCAAGAGGATCTGACAAATGGACAGTCGGTGACATCCTTCCGGATCTATGCTTATCTGCCGCATTATCAGCATAAAAAGATCCAGGTGTTTGAGGGCAGGACCATTGGCCACAAAATCCTGTGCCGTTTCAGCGCGATCCGGGCTTCCAAATATGAAATTGAGATCACAGGCCATGACGGATCATACGCGATACGGGATATGAAGGCTTTCTATGTAAAGTGATTTTTTCCCGAAAGGAAATCTACGGATTTCCTTTCGGGATTAAAATTTAACCTGTGGTTAACAAGAAGTGATGTTCCCTCGCTTGCCTTTTCGTGGAAGCAGTGATAGGATCTTTTTAGAAACAGGCCTGTTTACTCATAGACGAAAGGGAAGTTTATATGGAACTATATATCGGAAAGAATATCAAACGCCTGCGCCAGCAGAAGGGATTAACACAGGAACAGCTGGGTAATCTGGTCGGTGTATCCACTGCGGCGGTAAGCAAATGGGAATCAGGCATTACCTACCCGGATATTACGCTGCTGCTTCCACTGGCGTCAGCTTTTGGCGCCAGCCTGGATGCACTTGTGGGATATGATGAAGCAAAACTGGAACAACAGATCACGAAGACACTGGAGCATTATCGTCAGCTTCATCTGGAGGGCCGCTTTGCAGACGCAATGATGGTGATCGAGGATGCGAGAAAGGAGTATCCTCAAGATTACCGTGTGATGGATGCCTATATGTGGCACAAAGCAGGTCGAAACATGGAGCATATCCAGCATAACCGGGATGAGCTCATGGCGATTAGTGAAGCCATATTGAGCGGCTGTGACCAGGAGGCAATCCGATTGAGCGCTATCCACATGCAGGCAAAGCTGCTACATGCGCATGGGAGAACTGACAGTGCCATGGAGGTTTTATCTCAGCTGCCCGGTTGGGGGAGCAGCAGAGAGCAGAGAACGGAACAGCTATTTGAAAAAGATACTGAGGAGTATCGTTACTGGAACCGAAAAAACTGCTATGCACTGATGGATGCTATGGCAAATAAGCTGTTTCGGACACGGTGGTACGCGGATGGGCTGACACTGCAGGAACGTGTGTCTACCCTGGAAGCTATGGGTGATAGCTTACTTGACCTGTGTGAACAGAAAGGAATGGAAGCCTTCTGTATAGCGGCGCAGATGATCTATGCGGAATTGGCAGGTAGGCTGTCTGGGTGCGGCTGCGTCCAGGATGTGATCCGTATTCGGGAAAAGCAATTTATCGCGATCCGCGCTATGATGCGATTGGCAAGAGGGGACAAGGCATTGACCGATTGTCTGAAGCAGACCTACCGTACGGAGGACCTTCTTTCCTGGCAGATCGATTGGCTGCGAAGTGCCCAACATCCGCAGTTTGTAAAACTACGGGAGGATCCGGATTATAGGGAATTTTTAGACAAAAACAGCTGATTTTGACTGGAAATTCCGATGGGGAAGCCGAAAAGTGTGAACTTGAACAGCCGACTGTTACACGCAGCTGACTGCTTAGAATGCACCAATAAAATTACCTCCACCTGAAATCATTCAGGTGGAGGTAAAAATTTTTCCCATAAACGGCATGATCGGCATATATACGGAAAACGGCGCATATATATAACGGAGACACAAGCACCGTGCGAAAGGGTGGGGAAAGCTGATGCCGCGGAAATATTCGCGGATGACCCGACGGCTGACTCGTGACACGCCATTTCTGCATCGGGAATAAGAAAGCCCGGAGCAGTCATTTGCTCCGGGCGGATTTGCTAACCTGCATCGGGAAGATCATGGATTCTTTGGATCTTTCCACAGTAAATGAGAATATAGCCGATAAAGGAGATGATCATAAAGCCGGCATCAATGGCAGTGATGATGGCAACTTGCTGCTCAGACATTGTGGGGATCATAACCATCAGAATCAAGCTGACAAACAGAACGGTAGTGCAGATCTTGCCGGTGATCAAAGCACCGTCCAGCATCTTGCCCTTGCGCAGGATCAAGCTGCCCGCAATCAGCTGGAAGCCCTCCTTCACAACGAACAGGCCAACCAGATACCAAAGCACAGGATACCGCAGAGCCAGACAGAGGATCAGCGTGAACTGCGTTGCCTTATCCGCGACAGGGTCCAGCAAAATGCCAAGGGTAGTGATCATATTAAAATGACGTGCAATCTTGCCGTCTATCAGATCAGTCAAGCAAGAAACGGCCAAAATTGCGGCAGAAAGGTAATAATGCACAGGTTCTGTTGCATTAAAGTAGATCACCATGTACACAGGGATCAGTGCAAGGCGAAACAAACTCAGTAAGTTTGGGATGGAAAGTATTTCTTTTTTCCAATTTTTGATGAACATGAACATTCCTCCACGGTGCGCACAGCGCATACCATGGTCAATATTATACGCGCTTGTATCCGGTTAATCAAGCATAAAGTTTTCCAATGCTGAAAAATTAATGAAAATTTCAAAAATTTCACCGGTAACGATTGGCGTTTAAGGTGAATTGATGCACAAGATATTTCCAGGTGATCTTATCCAGTTCCCCTGTAGGAGGAAGACCGGCAAGAATTTGAAAACCAGCCAGTGCTTCCGATGTAGGATCATCCAGGATCCCGCTGTTACTGGGCTGCGTGATCCCCTCATGTTGTGTTGACAGGTATAGCAGGATGGCCTGTAGGAGATATAGATTGGGATCGCTGTCTCCGAGACGGTATACTTTTCCCGGATCCATGATGATCTCGATCGGCTGCGCTTTTCCTACTCGTATCAAAGCGGGTTCATATGCACGTACAACGGCCTCCCAGGTACTTTGATCGGTTACGCCTGTAACCGGCAGACCGTAACGGCGCTGAAAGGCGGAGATGGCATTGATCGTTTGCTGTCCATAGATACCGTCCGGTACCACCGGAGGCAATGCTGTATCGTCTTCAGAAAGAACCCTAAGCATAGTTTGCAGACTGCGTATGGGCTGACCCACAAAAGATTCATCCGGTCTCATCGCACGACCTCCTTGCTGATTGGATCCTGCATACCCATAGACAGGTCCCTTCCCGGAAACTGGGTCAGGGTAGTGGTGTTTTCGTAGCTGACTTCCCGGTTGCCGCCGCGGCGTGTATCAGAGAAGGCTGACACAGGCTGGGAAGTAACGCGCCTGCGGACATTTCTGCGCTGCGTAAAGTTTCCGGCAGGCAACGCAGCCTGCTGTGTAGCAAAAGCTGCTTGCGGAAATTGTTCACGGCTGCGAAGTGTGGTATTCTCAATGCCGGAGAACTGGTCGTAGATCTCGTCCCAGGTTTGAGCATCCACTACACCGGTTTCCGGCAGACGGAAGCGCCGCTGTGCGGCCAGAGCAGCCGCGCGGGTAGCAGGGCCGTATATGCCGTCAATACTGACAGATGGGATGTTTCCAATATATTCAGCCAGAATGGAAAGCATGTATTGCAGCTGACGCACCTTTTCGCCGGTGCTGCCCTCCTGCAGAGCATTTGGCGGAGACCAATTGATCGAATAAAACTGCTGGCCCTGGCTGCGCAGTTCTGCCAACTGCGTCACTGCGGTGTAGAGCCTGACGATGGCATACCATGTTGCAGGGCCGACGATACCATCCGGCGTCAGATCAAAGATCTGCTGAAATGTACGGACGCTTGCCTCGGTTCTGCTGCCATAAATGCCGTCCGCATCCGGTATTTTGGGGATGGCAGGGTAATTCTGTGCGATCCGATTGAGTGCAACCTGCAGCGTAACAACTGCAGGACCTGTACTGCCCACACGAAGGGGCGTACCCGGGTAAGACGATACAATGCCTTGGACCGGTGCATTTCGAACCGTTTCCACATTTCCATAGTAGCTTCGTAAGATTTGATCAGATGTATAACCTTGCTGTGCCAGATTCTGACTGCCCCATTGGCTAAGCCCCTCACAGGTGACGGTGGTACCATTGCAAAATTTAGCAGCCAACGGTTCAACAAAACCGGGTCGCCGCAGATAATCGTTGAATAATTCATCCACAAGTTTGGATACATTGTCAAAATAACTGCGCCCGTTAACAAAGTATTGGTCAAAAGCAGTTGAATATGTGATATCAAAATCATATCCGCGACTGCGGTAGAACGCTGTGTATACCCGGTTCAGCGCAAAAGATACGATTGCCAATATATTGGCCCGCAGCGCGCTTTCGTCCCAGGTGGGGTAAATTTCGCTGGATGCAACATTTTTGACATAGTCAGAAAAGGAAACCGTTACATTTGGCGCGTTGGAACTGGGCGTTCCTAAATGTACGGTGATTCTTTCGGGTACATAAGGTGTTACAGTTGGCATAGTGACCTCCTATAGGTTTTGGGGAGGTGTGTTGAATATCTCCAGGCGATTCCAGGAGTTCGGCAGTTCCGATAGGGGAATCATAGGAAGATCCTGAACGGTTAGTGTGCCGGCAAACACCTGCAGATTCTCTATTTCGATTGTTTCAAAGGTTGCAAGCCTGGCATATAGATTTACATTGGTAAACGGTACGACGCCGGAATTGGGTGTTTGACTTGCTGAAAGGTCAGGAACAACAATTTCTACAGGGGCATCCAGTGTGCCGCTGCGGTTTGTCAGACGCATTGCGATGGCAGAACCGTCAGTGCGTGTGATTGTAACTGCTGCTTCCTGTAGTGGTATCCTGGCATTGCTTGTATATGCGTGAACTTGTATGTAACCTGTTGCAGACAGAATGATCCCTCCTAAAATCTTTTCCCAATATTCTATGTCAGGGCAAAAGAAATGTGCAGGGATCACAAGTATCCCTGCATCTGCTGAATGTTTTCCTTTTCGCAGTCAAGAAGCTTACGCGCTAAGGCTGTGA
>JAZUQE010000019.1:0-9529 GCA_045605575.1 Faecousia sp.
CCGAACAGGCTAAGGAGCACCTGCTCATGATGCTTGACAGTGAGCTCAACCACGAAAAGGCTGTGAAGATCGCCGCTTATGAGCAGAGGATCAAGGATGAGTCCGATGAAAAGGCTCGCCAGTATGTTTCTCTTGCTATAGCAAGACTTGCTGCCGACACGGTTTCCGAAATGGCAGTTTCCGTAGTAGCTATCCCCAACGATGAGATGAAGGGCCGCATCATCGGCCGTGAGGGCCGGAACATCCGGACCCTGGTGACCATCACCGGTGTCGACCTGATCATCGACGATACCCCCGAAGCCATCACCGTTTCCAGCTTTGATCCTGTCCGCCGTGAGGTGGCCCGTCTTGCACTGGAGAAGCTGATCGTGGATGGCCGTATCCACCCCACCCGCATTGAGGATTGCGAGGAGAAGGCAAGGAAGGAAGTGGACCGCACCATCCGTGAGGAAGGCGAGCGCGCCTGCTACGAGACCGGTGTCCACGGTCTGAACCCCGAGCTGGTGAAGATCCTGGGCCGCCAGAAGTACCGTACCTCTTACGGTCAGAACGTGCTGAACCACTCCATCGAGGTTTCCCACATCGCAGGTCTGATGGCCTCCGAGCTGGGCGTAGATGTGACCCTGGCAAAGCGTGCAGGTCTGCTGCATGACCTGGGCAAGTCCATCGACCATGAGGTGGAAGGCAGCCATGTACAGCTGGGTGCAGATCTGGCCCGGAAGTACAAGGAAAATCCCGTTGTTGTCAACGCTGTTGAGGCCCACCACGGCGACGTGGAGCCCAAGACCGTGATCGCAGTTCTGGTGCAGGCTGCCGATGCAGTATCTGCCGCCCGCCCCGGTGCCCGCCGTGAGAACGTGGAGAACTATATCCGCCGTCTGCAGAAGCTGGAAGAGCTGACCGGCTCTTACCCCGGCGTTGACAAGGCCTTTGCTATCCAGGCAGGCCGTGAGGTTCGTATCATGGTCAAGCCCGAGGAGGTCAGCGAGGATAATATGATCATTCTGGCCCGGGATGTGGCCAAGAAGATCGAGGCTGAGCTGGAATACCCCGGCCAGATCAAGGTCAACGTCATCCGCGAGACCAAGGCTGTGGAATATGCCAAGTAAATAATGATCTGCCTGCCGGATTCCGGCAGGCAGATCTTTTGTTACATAAGCGTTTTTGCTAATTCAATGGCTTTGTCTGTCATGATATCGCCTGCGTCCGGCGCAAACCGAGCGCTGTAATAGGTGGATTCGTACACATATGGCAGGAACATTTCCTTTGTGGGAATGTAGGGATGGTCCGTGTGATTGGCATTTTCCACGAACATATTGTTCCCAGTGGGAGAGGCAGCGCGAAGCTTATCTCCAAATTGGCAGAACATTTCCCCCGGGAATGCCCAGACAAGACACTCACCGAGCCGGATCACCTGAACCGGCACATCAAAAACCTGATCCGGCTCCTGACCGTAATATTCGATCACTCTGGCGGAGGCGGCATATTTCATACGGTTGCTGTAGGGATCCTCAATGGACATGGGATCGGTAATGGGCGGGGGATTTTTGACAACTTCCTTGACACTGTCCACAAAGCCTTCCGGCACTTGCCGCTTTTGGATCTTTACGGCTTCCTGCTTCACATCCAGCACATTGGAAACAGGCTCAGCCTTCTGTATAATCCGCAGCATTTCCGCAAACAGCAAATTGCCGGTTTCCACATAGGTCTTTACAAAAGGTTCTCCCTGTTTTTCGCCCATGTAGTTGGCGTGGTTGATGTTGCCGCAGAAGCCCGTAAAGAACAGGGAAACGAAATCCATGCCAAAAATTTTTTTCATGCGCCGGGCTACCACACCGGAATAATCCGAACTGATCCGGGTGCCGGAAATAATGTCAT
Source organism: Faecousia sp. (assembly GCA_045605575.1). GTDB lineage: Bacteria > Bacillota > Clostridia > Oscillospirales > Oscillospiraceae > Faecousia. Next base: position 1,879 of record JAZUQE010000019.1, read on the forward strand.
GGTGCAGGGCAAAGCTGGCGATGGAGCCAAGGGGCTTGCCCTCCGCGTCCTCGAAGAAGAACAGGGGCAGTGCCTTATCCGGCTCGGTACAGGGTCTAACGATCCGCTCCTTGCAGTAGTTGGGATTGGTACGCACGGTGCCGTCGTCCAGGATGTACTCCCGGACATAAGATATGTTATCCACCTCGCCCGTGCCGAAGCGGACGGTGGCCTCCTGCAGATGCCGGAAGGCGTGCACCAACGCATCAGCAGATACCAGGCGGATCCATTCCAGGGAAAGCCTGTCCAGCTCCGGATGCAGCGCCGGCTCGTTTTTCATCACATTGGGGGTTTTATGGACGCCCATGTCGTCTGTGGTGGGGAAGCCGGTGTGGGCGTGGGTGGCTGCGATGAGAATGGATCTAGGGTCGATGCCGGTCTTTTCGTGGACATACTGCCGGATAAAGGCCGGAAAGCTTTTGGGAACGGCCAGCGTATCCAGCACCAGCATGGCGCAGTGCTTCCCGTCCTGCTCCAGAACGCAGGCCTTGGCATACAGCTTGCTGCTGACACCCACATTTACCCGCCGGCCGTAATAGCCGAAAATGGTGGTTCCCAGTGGCGGTGTAATTTCGGTTTCATAAAAGCCGCATCGCATCGTCGTTCACCTCTTAGAAGTCGTAATTGATGGTTACCTTTTCACCCTTGGCGGCAGACTCCACGATGGCCATGCAGGCCGCCACGGTGATGGCACCTTCCTCGCCGGTGCAGTCCACCAGCTTGCCGTCGATAATGGCCTTGCAAAAATCCTCAACCTCGGCATGGAAGTTATGGTCATTGATATCTGCCCGGATCTCAATGCCCATGGTCTGTTGTGTCTGGGAACGGTCCGTAATGAACTTGTCGTCCGTGAATCTGTCACGGTACATGGTGATGTAAGGAATCTGGGGGTCTACGATCAGCGTTCCCTGAGAGCCATAGATCACCGTGCGCATGGTATATTTGCGCTTACAGCCGATGGAGCAGAGGACCCGCCCGATCACATTGTTGGGGAATTTCATAACCGCAATGGTGCAGTCATCCACCGGCCAGTCTGTTAATACCTTATGATTGGCATAGGCAAAAACCTCGATGGGATTTCCCGCGATGCGGCGCATAAGGTCAACCGCATGACAACCGCCGCCAATAATGGCGTGGCGTTCGGGGGTGACACGCCAGCCGCCCGCGCCGCCGATGTGGGAATAATCGTGGGCGTATTCGGATTCAACGCAGAAGAGCTCACCGATCTCGCCGCTGTTAACAATTTCAATGGCTTTGTTGAAGGCTTCGGTATATCTGCCGATCTGGCCGACCATCAGGATGTTGCCGGTTTCCTTCTGCGCTGCGATCATGGCTTTGCAGTCCTCCAGGCTTAACGCCATGGGCTTTTCGCACAGAACATGCTTACCTGCGTGCAGAGCTTTCACGGTGGCCTCCCTGTGGGTCTGATCGTTGGTCACGATGGTGACCGCTTCTACCTCCGGATCAGCAAGCAGGGCGTCAATGCTGCCGTAGAATCTGGGAACATGATATTCCTCTGCCCGCTGCCTGGCCCGATCCAATTCCACATCGCAGACCGCAACTGCCTCGCAGTTACTGGCCAGACGGATGCCCTCTAAGTGAAGGGCAGCAAAGCCGCCTGCGCCAATGACACCGATTTTGATTTTTCTGCTCATGTTAAAGTCTCCTTTTCCTATTTGTTGGCCGCGAGTGCGGCAATATTTGCTGCTTCGTCATAGGTTACCGGCTGAGTGAAGCCGGTGATGCGCAGATTGGACAGGGTGGCGGTGAGAACACTGCCCATTTCTTCTGTTTGGGGAGCGACGATGGCTCCCGGCTGGGTCTGCATGGTGAACACGCCGTAGGATCTGCCCAGCTCTGAGGGTATAAATTCCTGGGCCGCATCCGCAAAACAGCGCAGCTCTACGGTTTTTGCTTTCTTATCAAAGAAAACTTCACCGGGCTGACCGTCAAAGACCCATTCCCATACACAAAGCCGCAGGGAAAAATCGCCGCAAGTATACAAGAATGTGTTGCCTTCCCGTGTTACAGATACCGTGTCCGGGTTGCCGCCCAGTTCAAACCGGAAGCACAGGCTGCTCACCTGCCAGGGGCCGGTTTTGTTGGTGTCGATGAGATAGTGATTCCAGCCCCGGTCGGTGACAAACCCCACCTGGCCCAGAATCAAATTTTTATATTGGTCGGCACAGCACACGGCGGAGCAAAAATCCCTGCCGTCCAGCAGACAGCGCAGACGCAGCCAGCAAGGGGCATCCTTTCCCCAAAGCACCATGCAGTTGCGCCGCTGCTTCCAGAAATCGCAGAAGGAAAAGCTGCCCATGGAATACGCAGGCGCCCGGAAGGTCCTGGCATAAAGGTCGGGGGAACAGCGGTTTGTGATAATGGCCGTTTCTTCCTCGGGGGAAATCAAAGCATTGGTGCGGTAAAACCGGTGATCCAGCCAGCATTCTTTCTGTGTCAGCTTTTCTGCGCAGCGTTCCGGGCAGTGCAGATTTACCATAAGCCACGGTGGTGCAACCGCCTGCAGAGACTCGATCTTGCCGTATTTGCCGCCTGTTCCCAGATAAAGCAAGGCCTGAATACGGCCCCGCTCCAAATCGTAATAGGCACGGGACTGAGGCGGGGACAGTTGGCCGAGGGCATAATGAAAGTGGCTGGTCAGCATATCCCAGGCATAGTAATTCAGAGTCTCGGCCATGGCGCGGCATTCGGAGTCTCGGAAAAAATCCAGCATCCTGGTGGTTTCTTCAATATCCAGCAGACTGTAGTCGTGGCTGTTGTATTCGCTGAAGCCGGTATTGAAGCAGGTGTAGTCATACAGCTTTTTCAGCCGCGCCTTGCCGATGGTAAAGAGCCGTTCATCCCCCAAAAGCTCACCTGCCGAAACAAGCACCATGGCGCTGATAATACTGATGTTGGTATAGTCCGGGGCGATGTTCCGGCGGATGCTGCATTCTGCCGCCCGGCGCAGCCCCAGGATCAGCGATTCTTTCAAAGGCTCACTCAGTACCTCCGGATTGCGGTACAAAATATCCAAAAAGGTTTTGGCGATGAAATCCGCTGCGTTAAAATCCGGATAAGGCAGCTTTTCCGGCGCTTCCTCCAAAAAGCATGCCCAAAGGCCGTAAAACGGTCCGGCTTCATCGGCATTTTGCAGGGATAGCACCCTCTCCAGAATGAACAGAGCTTCCCCATAATGCGCCTCCTGCTTCAATACAATAACGTAGGAGGCGTACCGGGCGTTATAGCAAAGATCGTGCCGCCCGTCTGCGGATTGCAGCAGTCTCTCCCGCGGATCGTAAGTTATGCCGCGCGGATGCAGCAGCTGATGGATCTGCTGAGGATCAAGCATGGGAAACACTCCTTTCAAAGGTGTTTACTTGCGCTTTGTTTTATGGTACACTGAAAACTACGGAAAGGGGGAAAGTGCATGGCATACAGAAACGAAACAAAAATCGCGGACGCCATCACGGTGGATACCATCATCGATGTGTACAGTCTGACCATGACACCCTATTGCCTTTTTTACGAAAATCCTCTGGTAGTATTTGATTACTGGCAGATGATCTATGTGGAACAGGGGGAATACACCTGCTCCATCGACGGCGACCTGTTCTGCATCCGCAAGGGACAGGCTCTGTTCTGCGCTCCCGGCGGCACCCGGTATGTGGTGAGTCAGAAGGATGCGGTTATTGCCTATGTGAGTTTTCGGTGTACCTCTTCCGCCATGCAGAGAATGGCCAACAGGACCGTTTCCGTCCCGGAACGGGATCGGCCGCTGCTGTCCAGGGTGCTGTCCATTGGCTTGGACAGCTTTGTGGATATTCCGGAAAACCAGCCGATTTATGGGCAAAGAATCCTGCAAGGGACCTCGGTGCTGTCGCTGCAGACCATGAAAAACAGTCTGGAGCTGCTGCTCCTTGCCCTGTCGGAAGTCGATGCTGCCCAGACATCGGAGATCGTAGGCAGAAATCAAGCAAATTATTATGCCAATCAGTTCGAAACCATGCGCAGCTATATGCAGCAGCATCTGCACGAAAATATGACCCAGACCCAGCTGGCGGAATTTATGGGCATTAGTCTGGCTTCGGTGAAGCGGATCTTTCACCAATGCACCGGCATGGGTGCGGTCCATTACTTCCGGGTCCTGCGGATGAAGGAGGCCAAGCGGTTGATCCGGGAGAGTGATCTGAGCATTACGGCCATTGCAGAGCGTCTGGGTTTTTCAGGCATCCACCATTTTTCCCGCGTGTTCCGTAAGGTTACCGGTATGACCCCTACCCAATATGCCTGTTCTGTTGTGCAAAATTAAAAAGAAAGCGCCCGCAAAGAACGAGCTCTTTGCGGGCGCCTTTTACTCCGGAAACCCTATGCCCCACTCAGATGCCGCCTATGGCGTTATCTTATAACAGGCACATGGGAAAGTCTTTGACGGGAAAGACTAAAAATTTATCTGTTTGGCTCACTTTGGATACCGCCAAGATACAAATTGCGGATCGTTCTGACCAGAAGCTCCACAAAATTCCAGACCGGCGGTTCCAGCCATTTGTCGTAAAGAATGCACATGTAGAGCGCCTGATGCCAGTTTTTAATGGGGATGCAGCGCAGCCCGTCCCGGGCTTGCACACAGTCCTCGGAGATCACGCAGATGCCTACCCCGGCTTCCACCAGATCCAGGGCCGCCTGGGCGGTATTCACCGTGCAGAGGATCCGCTCCTCCGGACCCACACCGCTGGCCCACTGGCCGAAGCTGTTTTCAATATCGTAGTTGAATACTACCTGCGGCTCGTGGGAGAGCTGCTGGGGCAGCAGAAATTCATTGGCATACAGCGGATGCCCCGCAGGTACGGCAGCATAGAAATTGCGCTGGCAGAGCTTGCGGAAGTGCAGACTCCTGTCCCGGTTGGTGGTGTCCACAATGGCCATGTCCAGCTTTTCCTGGCGCACCAGATCCATCAGCTCCTCCGCGGAGCTTTCCGAGAGACGGAAGCGGATACGGTCGTTGGTACGCATATACTCGGCAATGAGCCGGGCAACGGTGCCGCCCAAGGTACCGGACACCACACCCATGCGGATGGCCACCGGCGCGCTGACGGTGCTGTCCCGCAGCGTGGCGGAGGCGGTGTGCAGCTCCCGCAGGGCGGCGTCCACCTTTTCCTGATAATAGTGCCCCTGCTCCGTAAGCCGGATGTTGCGGCCAACCTTTTCAAAAAGCCGGATGCCGCCGAGCTCAGATTCCAGCTGATGGATGGCACTGCTTAAGCTGGGTTGGGAGATGCCCAGACGGGCGGCAGCCAGGGTGTAATGCTCCACCTGGGCCAGCACGGAAAAATAACGCAGATAGTTGTAGTTCATATGACTGCCTCACTGATCTATAGATATAAACTATAAATATAATATCATAACTATATTGTTTTTGACAAGGAAAAAATGTATAATTCTCAATGTTGCGGCAAATATTGGTATTTTTTCGAAAAGGGTCAAACAAGCATTGCCTTTGTGCCAAAAATATGCTATCATGATATGTGGAAAAAGTGGGCGGTACCCACCTGTTTTCCTGCAATCTTTCGTATAAAGGGCCGCTGAAAGTGCGGCAAGAGGACACCTATGAGCTTTACTTACAAGGGCTTGACAGCCCAGCTTACAAAACATGAGGTCACCGAAGAAGAGGTGAACCGCCAGCTGCAGCGGCTGCAGCAGCAGAACCCCCGGATCGTCGAGGTGGACGACCGCCCCGCCCAGCTGGGCGATGAGGTGGTGCTGGATTACGCAGGCTTCTGCGACGGCGTGCGTTTCCCCGGCGGTACCGCGCAGAACCAGACTCTGACATTGGGCAGCGGCATGTTTATCCCCGGCTTCGAAGAGCAGCTGGTAGATAAGGTTCCCGGCGAGGAAGTGACGGTGGTGGTCACCTTCCCCCAGCAGTACCACGCCCAGGAACTGGCAGGAAAGGAAGCCCGGTTTGATTGTGTGATCCGCCAGATCCGCATCAAGTCCGAATACGATCTGGACGATACCTTCGCAAAGGAAGTGGGCGGCTGCGAGACTCTTGAGGAAATGCGCCAAAAGCTGCACCAGTCTATGCAGGCCTATTCCGACGAGCGGGGCGAGATGGATCTGCAGGACCGTCTGCTGCGCCAGGCAGCGGATACACTGGATATAGAGATCACGCCGGAGCAGCTGGAAAAGGCTTTGGATGAGCAGATGCAGATGCTCACTGCCCAGCTTTCCCGACAGGGTGTTAATCTGGATATGTATTGCAGCTTTTTGAATACTACCCCCGAGAAGCTCCGCCAGGAGGCGGAGTCTTCCGCACGGGCAGCCATCCGCAGTCAGGCGGCCATCGACCGGATCGTGGAGCTGGAAAGCTTGCAGGCCGATCAGGATGAGATCGCCCAGGCGTTGGCTCTGATCTGCCGCCAGAACAATATGACCATGGAGCAGCTCAAAACTCATTATGATGCCGAGTTTGAGCAGGCGGTCATTCGAAGCGTACTTACCAGCAAGGTCATGCGTCTGATTCGGGACGCGGCAGACGTTGCGGTTGTATAAATAAACATATCAATCATTGCGCCGCACAGCGGCGCCGAAAAACAAGGAGGAAACCTACTATGGCAATCGTTTTCGACGAGAATGGCAAGTATGTGGACGAGAAGGGCCTGGTAAAGCTCGATCCCACCAAGTTTGCGGACTGGCAGATCGCTGAGGAAGCAGAAAAGACTCTGCCCCCCGTGGATTATTTCCGCGAGAAGCTGGGCCTGCTGCCCGAGGAAATCATCCCCTACGGCAAGACCCCCAAGATCGACTTCATCAAGGTTATGAACCGTCTGAAGGACAAGCCCGACGGCAAGTTCATCGAAGTCACCGCTGTTACCCCCACTCCCTTCGGCGAAGGTAAGTCCACCGTTTCTCTGGGTCTGATCGAAGGCCTGGGCTACATCGGCAAGAACGCAGGCGGCGCTCTGCGTCAGCCCTCCGGCGGCCCCACCATGAACGTTAAGGGTACCGCAGCCGGCGGCGGCAACGCTCTGCTGATGCCCATGACCGAGTTCTCCCTGGGTCTGACCGGTGATATCAACGATATCATGAACGCTCACAACCTGGCAATGGTCGCTCTGACCGCCCGTATGCAGCACGAGCGCAACAACACCGACGAGTGGCTGGCTTCCAAGGGCCTGCGCCGTCTGGACATCGACCCCAAGCGCGTGGAGATGGGCTGGATCATCGACTTCTGCGCTCAGTCCCTGCGTAACATCATCATCGGTATCGGCGGCCGTCTGGACGGCTTCATGATGGAGTCCAAGTTCGGCATCGCTGTCGGCTCCGAGCTGATGGCTATCCTGGCTGTTGCTAAGGATCTGAAGGAAGTCGGATCGTAGGCATGTCGTTCTGTGTGCCAAGGAGTTGGCTGTGGGTGTTGTCTTCCTAAGACCGCTTGGCCTCCGACTTGGCGGCCCCACCATGAACGTCAAGGGTACCGCAGCCGGCGGCGGCAACGCCCTGCTGATGCCCATGACCGAGTTCTCCCTGGGCCTCACCGGCCATATCAACGACATCGTCAATGCCCACAACCTGGCAATGGTGGGACTGAGTGCCCGTATGCTGCATGAGC
>JAZUQE010000020.1:0-38505 GCA_045605575.1 Faecousia sp.
GCCCTTTCAAATCCCTCCTTCGGAGGCAAAAAAAAAGGACATCCGAAAGGATGTCCTTTATTTTTGGCGGAGAAGGAGGGATTTGAATTGCTTGCCCACTGTCATATCCAAACTTTTTAGTACTGTTTTCTTCACCTTTTCATCTCATCCAGTCGCAAATAAAACATATAGAACAAGTGTAAAATCCTCTTCCCACCCTAATAAGGGGAAAAATAAGGGGAATTCTTCCGCATAGCAGGTAGTATGGATAAGGGGAAAATATGGGGAAATTGTTCGCACAGAAAGTAGTAGGGATATATTGTTTCTATATTTATTTATGTATCATCGACACAATAATTCCCCCTCCCACATTGTGAGAGGGGGTGTGTGCTTTAGAGCCAGTATTTCTCAGTAATCACCACATCGTAGCCGTGAATCTTCAACTTGTCGCCAACTTTCAAAGCACCCTTCTGAGCCAGGATATAACCGTTATTGACTTCCTTCACATAGGAGTACACAAGCTTGGAGACACGACCAACTTCTTCACCATCCATATACACAGGTTCGCCAGCACCGCCGTACTGCTTGGCCCGGATGTAGATGTCATCTTCCAGCGTCTCAAAGCCTACGATTTCACGCTTGGGACCTTCTTCTTTGACCTTCAGCAGAGCATTCTTGCCGATAAAATCCTTATCCCAGTTGATATTCTTTTCCAAGCCTACTTCAAAGGGATTGGTGTGTGCCAGATCACGCATATACAGGAAGCCTGCTTCTGTCGGAAGTGTCCAGGCCATGATCTGGAACTCTGTCACTTCCATGCCTCCCAATTTTTCAGCCGCAGGCTTCAGAAGTGCTTCCAGAGCTTCACAATCATCGGGATTGACATAGATTTCATAACCCCACTTTTCACCGGTAAAACCGCCGCGGTTGATGAGGCAAGGAATACCGTCAATCTCATTTTCCGCGTGGGCAAAGAATTTCAAATCAGCGATAGAATCCTTTACCAGCCCCTCTACCATTTCCTTGGCCTTGGGGCCCTGAACTGCATACATCTGCCACTCATCGGTGATCTCAGACCACTCCACATCAAAGTCACCCTGATGGAAGTACCACCAGTCGTCGGTCTTGGTAGCAAACAAGGTGGAGACCCAGAATACATCCTCGGACTTGCGCATAATGACCACATCGTCGATGATCTCGCCCTGTTCATCCAGCATGGTGGTGTAGCGGTTTCTGCCTATCGCAAGAGAAGCTATGTCATTGGGGTACATATATTCCAGGAAAGCTACCACATCCGGTCCAGTGACTTCCAGGAGCTGGTGGGTCCAGAAATACCAGCCAACAGTGGTTCTGACAGCCATATGCTCCGAACGTTTCATATCATCATACTTGAAAATATTCTTATACATACTCTGTGCCCCCTTCCTTACATGAACTTGTCAATCTTCTTGGCGATCTTAATACGCATCTTGCCTGCAGGAGAATCCTCCTCCCACAAAGACCACTGGGTATTGACCAGAGTCTTGACCATGCCGCCCCACATCCACAGATGAGCCTCAGGCACATCCTTGGTTGCGGTAATTTCCAGACCGCTGCGGTCGATCACCAAAATCACTTCATCCTTATTGAATGCTTCCACTTCGTATGCGCAGACAAGAGACTGCAGCAGCATCTCAATCAGGCCACCCATAATCCGACCGTCTTCACCGATGGAATTGGGAACACCCAGCCAATCCCGACATGCCTTGATCGCATACCGCTCGCAGAACACAGCCTTACCGGCAGCTTCCAGAACACACTTCAGAATGTGATCTGCCTGCTGACGTGTCACATAGCCCCGCTTAACTGTCTCTGCGATGGCGGGCAGAATGTACAGAGAAGCGGCTGTGGACATATTGATCATTTGGTTGCTGGAGTCGGTCTCATTGTTTGTGCCGTTGACGAAGTGATAGTTGCACTCCTCACGGAACATCATGGACTCATCCACGCAATCCTCTTCCTGGGTATACTTCTTATACTCATCAGAAACTGCGGGGCCGAAGCTTTCCCACAGTGCATGGGGCGGAGCAGGATACTTCTCGCGGGACTCAGCGATGATACGGCAATGCCGGTCACCACATCCCTTAGCTTCCACCATCAGATAGTCCATGGTGGGGCCTTTTCTTCTGCGCTCTGCAGAAGCATTTGCTTGTCCCTGCAAGGACATGGTTGTGGTACGGCAGAGCTCAGAACCGCAGATATCCCAGTCACAGACATCCAGTTCCTTCTCTGCGCGATAGGAACCGAAGTCCTGGCAGCGGCCGCACATTAACAGTGCATCGTCGCCCTTGTCACCGATCAGTGCGCCGGCGTACTGACCGCACATAAACGGATGGATACCGAAACCATCGTCATTACCGTAGTAGACACCGGTGGTATAGAGTCTTGCATAAGCTTCTTCACACATCATCTGTGCCCGTTCTGCATAATCAGGAACGATGATACGCAGCGCCTGGGTAGCAGCGGCGCTAAGCACTGATTCAAAGCGGCTGGCATAATGGAGTGCCTCCTGATAGGAATAGAGTTTATTCCAGGGAGACTGAATGGCATTAAAGCTGGTAAAACCAGCGTCGTTGCCGCTATTGCTGGGGATTCTTTCATCAATTTTCTTACTCATAGCATTCACCTTCCTTTAGTCTTCGGGCGGATATGCTTCAATTTCTACCTGACGTCTGAAAATGTTGTGAGAGGAGCCGCCGTCAGCTACCACCACTTCACCGGTCATACCGTCAGACATAGGGGTACTCATGGCATAGGCAACGATTGCCACTGTATCCACAGGAGGTACTTCATCGATCTGCCATACCATCAGCTCATCGTAGAATTCATCAGCCTTGTCTTCATCCAGATCCCTGGCGCACATATTAGAAGAAGAGCCTGCGGTCACCATACCGCCGGGGGCAACGCCGTTGACCATGATACCATAACGCTTCAGTTCCTTTGCAGACTCAATGATCAGGGCATTTACTGCTCCCTTGGAGGCTGCGTAATGGGGATAGCCGCCAAATACAGGATAAGGCATCCATGCACAGTTAGAGGAGATCAAAGTGATCTTACCGGGAATCTCATGCTCGATCATATACTGGCTCACATACTTAACACCTAGAAACGCACCGGTCACGTTGGTATCGATCACCCGTCTGAATTCAGCAGAAGACAGATCATAAACATGGGCATAGCTCCAAACAGCAGCACTGTTGACGAAGATATCGATCCGACCAAATTTCTCGTCTGCGGTCTTCACCAGATTCTGCATATCCTCGTCTTTAGTCACATTTGTCTTGCAGAAAACGACACGGTCAGCACCAAAGCCAGCCTTCTCCAATACCGGTAATGTGTAGGCACCCTTGGTCTCGGAGGATCCGGCAATTACTACGTTGGCACCGCCCTGCAGCAAACGCAGCACGATGTTGAATCCCAAACCGGATGTACCTCCGGTAACGATGGCTACCTTACCCTTTACAGAAAACATTTCTTCCAACGGTCTTGCGCTGGCCACATTGCCCTCCAACATGGCAACATTGGCAGCATTCATATCAAATTCCATAGTCGTTCCTCCGTTTCATATTATTTCGGAATCAATCCTAGGTTAAGTATATCGTTATGGGTAGAAATTGCATATTCTGCAAGCCGTATGTTTTTTTCCTTTCCTACCCCTTATTTTTGCGGGTACGACTATTGCATAAGAAATAAAATGTAGTATAATTAGGTTAACAAAAGAAAGGACGGTGTGACAGAATGCAGATCAATTCCAATATTATTCTGCAAAGGCTCCGACAGGACTACCCCGTCGAAATGTATGGGAAAGAAAATTCAAGGATGCTATTCTCCTCGGCTGAGATTTACATCAACAATACGCTGCGTTTTCTTGCGAACCATGTATATCTTGCCAGTGTGGATCATTTGCCTCTCAGACCCGTCATTGAGAAAAATGTGATCCTTGTTTGTATTGGCGACGGAAATCGTCTTGCATACTACAAGGAGCATGCAACTGTCCTGCAGATTCGTGAAAAAGTGGATATTTTTGAAGTTCTGCGGGCACTGCAGAGTATTTTCCATACTTTCCATCAATGGGAGAGTACACTTTTGAATCTATTCGTCAACAATCCTACGATCCAGGATGTACTGGATCATACTGCACCTGTGTTCCAGCGCTCACTCTTTGTTTTGAATGCCTCCTTTCAGTACTCCGCAGCAACCCACTACCATTACACCGACAAGCACTGGATGGCTGATGCTGCTGAGTTGGATCCGGATGCGTTTCTCAGCTACTTAAAAGAGCAAGAGATCAGCATGGACAGAAAAGGCGCATTTCTCATGGAATTTGAGCAAATGAACGTCCTTTGCTGCAACCTTTTCAATACAAACGGCGAATATATCGGCTGCATTGCCATGGACCTTGTGGATCATCCTTTTGCAGAAGGTGAAGATCAGCTGCTGGACTATCTGTCTACTATTCTTGAAAAGGTCTGTGAAACCAACCCTATGCTTCTGAACAAGGAGCAAAACTCATTGAAAGACATTCTGCAGGCGCTGATGGCTGAGATTCCCCTACACAAAAAACAGCGGTTACTGCTGAAGTCTATCAACAAAAAGCAGGATTACACCTGTGTGTCCATTCACTATATGAAGCATATTGCCATGTTCCCCAGCATTTATGTCTGCGCAGTATTTGAAACCCTCTTCCCCGACAGCGTATTCTTTGAATATAATGGTAGTCTATTGGGTCTGATTCCCATAGATCCAGCTAAGAAACAGGAAGATCACGGGCAATACATTATAGATACTATGGCCGTTTACGCAAGAGAAATGCAGCTGTGTGTCGGCATCAGCAATCCATTTAATGACCTATACATGATGCGGCCCTTTTATTTACAGGCAGAAGCGGCGATTGAAAACGGCTCAATTTGCCGTCCTAAGCAGAATTTTTACCGTTTTTCTGAGTTCGCACTGATGGAGCTTGTAACCAACTCCACCGGTAATTTGCCAATTGAAGCCTATTACCCCAAGGGTCTGCGTGAGATTATCCTTCACGATCAAAGCAGCGATATCTCCTATCTGCAGACACTGACAGTCTATTTAGAAGAAAATATGTCCTATGCGCAAACAGCCCGCAGGCTTTTCATCCACCGCAGTACGCTTTTGGAGCGTATCAGCAGGATTCAAAGCGATCTTTCTCTGGACTTAGAAGACCCGGATCAGCGGTTATATCTGCAAATCGTCCTAAAATCGCTGGAGCTGGAAAAGCTATTAAAAGAGCAATAATAATTCCTCCACCGGAATGCCGGTGGAGGATCTTTTCTTATCTGGAGCAAGCCTTCAGATCAGCATCGATCTCATCAGCATGCTTTGCTACCTCAGCAGATTCAGGATAGCTCAAAAGTTTACGGTAGGTCAGCGCACCCACCAGTTTCATGCGGGGATCCTTGGAAGAGCCGGGAGCCCATTTTTCCATAACTGCCTTACCCTCAGGGGAACGCATAATGTCCTTAATCTTGGAATCCAGTGATAATGCCATTGCTGTATCCTCCTTAAAATGAAAATCTTTTGTTAGTTTAAAATTCCGTTGCAGAATTTATGGCTTCATTATAGGCACGAACAGCAGATTTGAAAATCCTACAAAAGCTAGGTTTAATGACTCTGATGCCCGACATTTTTAATGGGTAATTTATAATTCATGCAATCATTAACCCTTAAATGCGATAGACAGCAACCACATTCCTTTTTGCCAAATTGGCAAGAATCTCTCCGATATATTTCCATAGCGTCAGTGTGTTTTTCCTTTTTCCGTTGTAAAATATAGGTGATCTACTTGGATCATACAACCTATAAGCAGACAATGGACGATACCTCCGTTCGAAAGCAAATTGTCGCATCAATATTATCCGCGCAACAGATTCACGGAAACGCCGCTGATAAAGCCAGGGGCAGGAACGAACCTTGAAGCCTGCATTTTTTGTGCCAAAGCAAAGTTGTTTGGCGCCAATTATAACTAAGTACGATACGGGGTCTTAGGGGGAGTCTACCCTCTAACAAGTGTATTTGTACGTACAAGTACGTTGCTTGCAAAGATGTTACCGTCTTTGGATACAACGTGCTGTAGCAAATGCGATGCTTGCAAAGACAATGCTATTGGCTGCAAGTTGAATTTGGATATCCAAATTCAGTGCTTGCGTAGACAGTGCCATGTATATACATTGGTAATGCTTACAAAGACAATAGCACCATAATGATTCCAAATAAACTTACTACCTGAAGCTAGGATCTTGTTTTTCAAGGCCCTGGTTTTCTTTTTTTCAGAAAGTAACTATCCACGGTCATGACTTGGCAAGCATCGCATTGTGATATCACATGCACAGCTTACAAAGCTTGGAACATCTTTGCAAGCAACGAATTGTGATATCCACATACGCAACTTTCAAAGCTTGGAACAGTCTTTGCAAGCAACGTATTGTGGGGACACAATTCTTCTTGTTAGGGTGTTCCGCCCTAAAACCTATCAAAGCACATTTGCGATTTAGCCGTTTGCATGGTATAGTATTCATACCTGCTATGCGGCAATGAAAGGAGTAATTATTATGCCGCAGTGCAATCAAAAGAATAAAAAAGGCGCATCCGGAATGGGTAATATCCGAAAAGTATCAAAGGTCAAGAATGGTAAGGAATATACCTATTATGAAGCTCGTTACACAGAAGGATATGATCCCGGAACCGGAAAACAAATTCAACGCAGTATATCAGGAAAAACACAAAAGGAAGTAGCACAAAAGCTGAAAGCAGTTCTCAGCAGTATTGACAGAGGCGATTACATAGCACCTTGTAAAATGACCGTTGGCGAATGGCTGGATAAGTGGTCGACAGACTATCTTGGTTCTGTGAAGCCCGCAACAGTATGTGCGTACAAAGCTACCATCAACACCCACTTGAAGCCTGGTCTCGGTGCAACGCGATTGGATGCGCTTGAACCGCACATCATTCAAAGCTTTTACAATGGCCTTCTATCACCCAAAAAGAAGGAGAAGGCAGTTTCACCCAAGACAGTAAAAAACACCCATGGCGTACTGCACAAGGCTCTACAACAGGCTGTATCCAATGGGTATATCCGCATAAACCCTACCGATGCTTGCGTACTTCCCCGTGTCGAGAAAAAGCAGATCCAGCCTCTGGATGAAGATCAAATCACAAAATTTCTCCGCGCTATCAAAGGACATCAGTTTGAGGATTTATTCCTCGTGACTCTGTTCACCGGCATGCGGGAATCTGAGGCGCTTGGCTTAACCTGGGATTGCGTGAATTTTGAAAACAGCACGATCACAATCAACAAGCAGTTGCAAACAATTCGTGGTGGTAATGGTGAATGTCGGCTGGCGCCAACAAAGAATAACAAATCACGAACCGTATCGATTCCCCCGTTTGTGGTTGATGTTTTGCAAAAGGTGAAGTTGCAGCAAGAGCAAAAACGTCAGCAGTATGGTGCTGTATGGGATAACACCGGATTTGTCTTTACAAATCCGCTTGGAGAACATTTGAAAGCCATCACTGTCTATAAGAATTTCAAAAGAGTGATGGTACAGCTTGGGTATGACAATGTTCGGTTTCATGATTTGCGCCACTCTTATGCTGTTGCCAGTATTAAATCCGGCGATGACATTAAAACGGTGCAGGAAAACCTGGGACATGCGACTGCATCCTTTACTTTGGATGTATACGGACATGTTACAGACCAAATGAAACAAGCCAGTGCAGCAAGAATGGAACAGTTTATCCGCTCTGTAAATCAATAAGGGGAACTCCAAGGGGAAACATTCTGCGCAGGCATTTAACCAAAGGAATTATTCCAACTTTTATACCGGCATAAACGTTTAAAAATCAGTAAAAAACCCGGTATTCTTAACGAATACCGGGTTTTCTTTTATGGCGGAGAAGGAGGGATTTGAACCCTCGATACCCTTTTGGGGTATACACGATTTCCAATCGTGCGCGCTCGGCCAGCTACGCGACTTCTCCATTTCATATGGTGCTGTAATCAGCTTGTTTATACTACACTATTTGCCTGCTTTTGTCAAGTATCATTTTTTCTTTTTTTGTTTTTTTACAGTTACACATAAAATAACAAAGAAATATCCATCATGGAGTCCACTCCAATAGTTGCATTTGCAACTAATCTGTGCTATAATGTCGTCAATTTCGGTTTTAAGGAGGGATCTGTATGCCCACGAAGCACACTACCAGTCATCACCATCACCTTCTCCAGCCCAGAAGGGGCAAAGCGGTAGATATGACTGAGGGCAGCATTTTGCGGCATATCATCACCTTTGCCATCCCACTTCTTATCGGCAATGTCTTCCAGCAGCTTTATAACATGGTCGACACCTGGGTGGTCGGTAACTATGTCAGCAACGAAGCCTTTTCCGCTGTGGGTTCTGTAGGCCCCATTACCAATATGTTGATCAGCGTCTTTACTGGCCTTGCCTCCGGTGCCGGAGTCGTCGTCAGCCAGAACTACGGCGCCAAACGATTTGACGAAGTGGAAAAAGCTGTACATACCTCCATGGTGATCACACTGATCATGGGAACAATCATTACCATCCTTGGCATTGTGCTGGCCCCCTTTATGCTGCAGCTGATGAAGACACCGGAGGATGTATTCCCGGAATCAAGAACCTATTTGACGATCTATTTTGCAGGTGCTATGGGACTTGTGCTGTATAACATGGGTGCCGGTATTCTCCGTGCGGTGGGTGACTCCACACGGCCATTCTATTATCTGGTTGTCTGTGCGGTGATGAACACGGTCCTGGACCTGCTGTTCGTGCTGGCATTTAAGATGGGCGTCGAGGGTGTCGCGCTGGCAACAGCCCTGTCTCAAGCCACCTCCGCCGTGCTTGTCGTCATTGCGCTGCTGCGTTCCAACGAATGCATCAAAGTCATTCCCAAGAAACTGCGCATCCATATGAGCAGCTTAAAGCGGATCGTGGCCGTAGGTATTCCCGCTTCGATCCAGTTGGCCGTCACTGCTTTTTCCAATGTATTTGTTCAGTCTTACATCAACTTCTTTGGCTCCGACTGCATGTCCGGCTGGACCGCCTATTCCAAGGTCGATCAGCTGCTGTTTTTACCCATGCAGTCCATTGCACTGGCGTCTACCACCTTTGTCGGACAGAATCTTGGCCGAAATCAGGTGCAACGTGCGAGAAAAGGTGTCTCCACTTCCCTTCTTCTGGCAGTTTGTTCCACAGCTATCCTTCTGATCCCCGTGATGAGCTTTTCCAGGCAGATCGTTTCCTTCTTCAATGATAAGCCGGAGGTCGTGGAGTACGGCTCGATGCTGCTTCTGTGGCTGTCACCATTCTATGTACTTTGCTGCTTCAACCAGGTCTACTCCGGAGCACTTCGGGGTGCGGGCAACTCCAAGGCGCCCATGGTCATCATGCTTTCGTCCTTTGTAGCGTTCCGGCAGGTGTATCTGTTCTTTATGAGCCGGATCTGCAACGAGATCCTCCCCATTGGCATGTCCTATCCCGCCGGTTGGCTCCTTTGCTCTATTCTGACCACCATCTACTACCATAAGGTGCAGCTATCGAAGACACGAGTCGTAGAGGATGCTCCTTCCAAATAAAACCAGATCCGCCCCGGTTGGGGCGGATCTAATTTATTTAGAATTTCTTTTTTGCTCCTCGATACGCTGCTGGCAAATAGCCTCCCAGCTAGGAATCTTCTCCAGGCGCTGGGCAAGCTCCTCCATGATTGCAGGAATATCGATGCCCTGGGGACAGACCTGGGTGCACTTACCGCATGCCAGGCAGGCAGCGGGTTTCTTCTCCTCCGGAAGTGCCTGGAGAACCATAACGCTGTTGACCACCGGCGCAAAGCGGATATCACTGCAAATGGACATCATCATGGGAATATCCAGCTCCATTGGGCAGCCGTCGCAGCAGTAGCGGCAGCCGGTGCAGGGAATGGCATTCTTCATGCCATCGGCAATCTGGAGCAGCAGCTGCCGCTCCTGTTCACTCAAGGGCTGCTGGGTTTCAAAGGTAGCCACATTATCCACCACGTGATCCATATTGCTCATTCCGCTGAGGATCATACCCACATGGGGAAGCGCCTGCAGGAATCGGAAGCCCCAGCTGGCTGTGGAAGCCTGAGGGCGGGCTGCAGTCAGCCGTTCGTCGTTAAAGGACGCCAGCTTGCCGCCACGCACAGGCTCCATAACCCACACAGGGATCCCATGCTTAACGAGCAGCTCATACTTTTTCTGGCCTTCCTGCAGCGTCCAGTCCAGGTAATTCAGCTGAAGCTGGCAGAATTCCATGTCCTTGCCACGCTTTTCGAGGAACGCCTCCAGAGTCGATAGCTGGGCATGGCTGGAAAAGCCCAGATGCTTGATACGGCCCAGCCGCTTCTGCTCCAGGAAATAATCAATGACTCCCAGCTGTTCGTCCATGTAGATGTTCAAAGACTTTTCGTAGACATTGTGCAGCAGGTAGAAGTCAAAATACTCTACGCCGCAGCGGCGCAGCTGCTCTTCAAAGATCTTGGCGGGATCATAGTCCTCCAGCGTCTGGTGGCCGGGGTATTTATCGGCTAAGTAGAAAGACTCTCTGGGATACTTACCCAGCACTCTGCCCATGACCCGCTCGGACATGCCGCCGTGGTAGGGGTAGGCCGTATCATAGTAGTTTACGCCTCGTTCCATAGCATAAGCTACCATCTTTTCCACCAGCGCTTCGTCCACCGCCCCGTCCTTTTCCGGCAGACGCATGGCACCAAAGCCCAGCAAGGAAAGCTGCTTGCCCTGAAATTCTCTATAGATCATAAGTAAACCCCCTTTGACTATTATCTAGGGTCATTCTACCAAAACACACGGATAAATGCAACACTGTTTTGTCTCGATTTTTTCCATAATCAGAAGCTTGTTTTTTTCCTATGTTGTATGATATACTGAGAAAAAGGAGGCTTCAATATGGAAATGATTATTCTCACCGCTTTGGGAGTCGGCGGTGCCACCGTTTTCGGCTCTGTGATCGGTTTTCTGTTTAAAAAGATCTCTCATAAGTTCACCGATATCGTATTGGCCTTTGCTGCCGGTGTGATGCTGGCGGCCGCTGTATTGGGTTTGATCCTGCCAAGCATCGATTATGGTGGAAAATACGCACTGATCATTACAGTGGCAGGCATTTTTACCGGTGCCCTGTGCCTGAACCTGGTAGACCGACTGGTGCCGCATCTGCACAAAATGGTGGGTGTAGACATTGAGTCCCACCAGAGCAACGCCAATATCAACAAGGTACTTCTGTTTGTGACCGCCATTGCGATCCACAATCTGCCGGAAGGCATTGCCGCCGGTGTCAGCTTTGGCTCCGGCAACAACGCGGAGGCCCTTCTGATCGCCGGAGGCATCGCTCTGCAAAATATTCCCGAGGGCATGGTGATCATCGCGCCCATGCTATCTGCCGGAGTCAGTCCCGGAAGGACCTTCCTATGCGCACTGGCAACGGGATTGGTCGAGGTAGTTGGTACGCTGCTGGGCTATTTTGCAGTGAGCATCGCTTCTGCCATTTTGCCCTTTGCGCTGGCATTTGCTGGAGGAACTATGCTCTATGTGATCAGCGACGAAATGATCCCCGAGACCCATGCTCACGGCAGCGAGCGGGGCGCTACCTACTCGCTGCTTGCCGGCTTCTGCCTGATGCTGATCTCAGACGTGCTTCTTGGCTGAACCGCTGCCTGAGAAGTTTAAGCAACACCGGACTCAGCAGTATCAAGGCGATCAGATTCGGCAGTGCCATAAGACCGTTGAGGATATCTGCCAGCAGCCAGACGGTGCCAGTACCCAGCAAGGTACTAAGGATCACTACAGCTGCCTGCAAAAGCACAAATCCGGCTCTGACCCGGTTTCCCAGAAGATAACCGGCACACTGGTATCCGTAATAACCCCAGCCAAGCATGGTAGCAAAGGCAAAGCAGCACAGGCACAGCGCCAGCGCTATGCTCACCCAACCGCCATAGACGCTCTCAAAAGCCAGTGCCGTCAGCTCCGCCCCCGGATCTGTACCATAGGGGATCCCAACACCACTGCAAAGGATCACCAATGCTGTCATAGTGCAGATCAAAATAGTATCCAGAAACACTTCCGTGATCCCCAGCAAGCCCTGGTCTGCAGGATGCTCCACCTGTGCGGATGCGTGGGCGATACCGGCTGTTCCCATGCCCGCCTCATTGGTAAATACGCCCCGACTGACCCCAACCCGCATTGCACACAGGGCGCTTCCCAGCATGCCGCCGGTGACAGCTTCCGGCTCAAAGGCACCGGCAAAGATCATGTGAAAGGCTTCCGGAAGTCTTTGGGCGTTCGCAAGGATCACTCCCATGCCGAGGCCCAGATATATCACGCTTGCCAGCGGTACCAGAAGCTGCGCAAAGCTGCCGATCCGTTTGGCGCCTCCCAGCAGTACCGCTGTCAGCAGAAGAGCCATCATGACTCCCAACGCAATATCGCCCCATTTTGAGCCCTGGTATCCCATGGATGCCAGGGCTGTATGCATACTGCCGATCACCGCATTGACCTGGGTGGCATTTCCCACCCCAAAGGCAGCGAACACGCCGAAAAAACAGTAGACAGTTCCGAGCCACTTTCCGCTTTTCCCCAGCCCCCTCTCTGCCATATACATGGGGCCGCCGGAATAGCTTCCGTCTTTTTCCCGCTTCCGGAAATGTACGGCAAGGGTCGCTTCCGCAAACTTGGTCATCATACCCAATATGGCGCTGACCCAGATCCAGAACACAGCTCCGGGCCCTCCCAATGCGATCGCTCCCGCTACTCCTGCAATATTTCCTGTGCCCACAGTAGCTGCCAGGGCCGTGCATAGGGCCTGAAAAGGTGACACACCTCCAACTGTCTTCTTCTTTGTAAACGCGCTCCAAAAGGCTTGCAGTGCCTTCGGCAACAGCCGCAGCTGGGCAAACCCAGTCAAAAAGCTTAGGTACAAACCGGCACCCAGAATCAGCACCAGCATCGGTACCCCCCAGACTGCTTGATTCACCTTCTCCAAAACCTGTGTCATATTCCAGCCTCCAAAAAAGAAGCAGTTCCCCAAACGGGGAACTGCTTTCGTATTATTCCCAAGTTGCCCAAATATCCGGGCAGTAGCCCACGGTCGCCTGCTTGCCGTTGCGCACTACCGGCGTTTTCATAAGCAGCGGATCATCATAGACCTTATCTTCTTTGGTTCTACTATCTTCCATGTACTTCATCACGGTGATCTTAGGGTCCTTTCCCTCCCAGTCAATGAGCTTGTCGATCCCGCCAACCGCTCGCAGGACGCTATCAAATTCTTTGCCGGACATACCGTATTTGCCCAGGTCAATATACTGATACTTGATCCTGCGCTCTTTGAAGTATCGCTCTGCTTTTTTCGTATCGAAGCACTTGCTTTTTCCGAAAATCTGAATAATCAATAGCTTACCTCCATCAAGCAAAGTCCCTGGGGCTCCATCAGCATCCCAGACTGGCTGCGCTGGGCACCGAAAAGCTCCGGGATGCTTTTGGCCGTTCTCTGCCCCAGACCCACTTCCACCAGCGTACCCACCAGAATCCTGACCATATGGTGCAAAAATCCGTTTCCGGTGACAGTAAAACGCAGTTCTTCCCCATAGCGCTGGATTTCCAGTGCAGTAATGGTGCGAACGGTGGACTTTTTCATGTGTTTATTGGCACAAAAGGCCGAAAAATCATGGGTTCCCAGCATAAGCTTCGCCGCTTCCTGCATAGCTTCCACATCAAGCTTCTGGGAAAACACCGTTACAAACCGCCGCTCAAAGACGCAAGGCTGATCGCTGTTCCACAGCCGGTAGCAATAGGTCTTGGCCTTGGCATTCAATCTGGCATGAAACCGTTCGGAAACATCCTTACAGGAATATATGCCGATGTCCTCCGGCAGATACCTGCGAAGGAGCAAAAGCAGTTCGTCACAGGGCATGTCCGAATGGGTGTGAAAATTTGCAGTCTGCCTTCTGGCGTGCACACCGGTATCCGTCCTGCCGCTGCCGCTGATCTCAACAGGCTCTTCCAGAATACGCGAGAGGGTCTTTTCCAGCTTTCCCTGGATGGTATTGTCTGCGTTCGGAAGCCGCTGCCACCCCCGGTAGCGGCTTCCGTCATAGCAGATCTCCAGTCTGATATTCCGCATAGGCTTAGCCCACGACCTCGTATCCCGCATCCACGATCGCCTTTTTCAGCGCATCCACGTCCGCTTTACCACTGACGGTGACGTTCTTGGCCTGCAGGTCCACAACCGCGTCGGTGACACCGGCTACCGCCTTGCATACACTCTCCACTCTGGCCTTGCAATGGGGGCACATCATGCCTTCTACCTGGATAATAGTTTGCATCGTTACTTCCTCCTGTATGATTACTTCTTGATTGACGGCCTTAACCGCAGACACGGTCTTAGACCGGAACATACGCAGACGCAGGGCATTACTTACCACAAACACGGAGCTCATACTCATAGCAGCTGCTCCCAGCATGGGACTGAGCAGGATGCCAAAGGCTGGATACAACACGCCTGCCGCAATAGGAATGCCCAAACTGTTATAGAAAAATGCCCAGAAAAGGTTCTCACGGATATTTTTGATGGTGGCCCGGCTCAGTTCAACAGCACCGCTAACGCTTGCCAAAGAGCTGTTCATCAGTACGATATCCGCCGACTCAATGGCAATATCCGTGCCTGCGCCAATGGCCATTCCCACATCCGCCGTTGCCAGTGCAGGGGCATCGTTGATGCCGTCGCCCACCATGACCACATGGTGTCCCTCCTGCCGCAGCTTTTGGATCTGGCCGGCTTTATCCGCCGGCATTACATCGCAGATCACATGGTCGATCCCAGCCGCCTGGGCGATGGCCCGGGCTGTCAGTTCGTTGTCCCCGGTGAGCATCACCACGTCCAGGCCAATGGCGCGCATAGCCTTCACCGCTGCCGCAGAATCCGGTTTCAGCACATCCGCTGCTGCGATGGCACCGATATAGATCCCATCTTTTACAAAGTACAGCGGCGTTTTTCCTGCCCGCCGAAGCTCCGGATAGTCCGGCACCGAAATGCCAAGCTGCCGCATAAGCTTTCGGCTGCCACCGTAGCATCGTTCGCCCCGGATCCGGGCGCTGACGCCCAAACCAGGCAGGGTTTCAAAATCCTCCGCATGGATGATCGTCCTTTCGCCGTGATAGCGCAGGATCGCCTTCGCAAAGGGATGCTCGGACTTTTCCTCCAATGCGGCCGCAATATCGAGGAGTATCTCTGCTGTTGCGCCGCTGGGCATCACATCCGTGACCTCCGGCTTACCTGCCGTCAGCGTTCCTGTCTTATCCAGCACAACAGTGTCAGCCTTGTGAAGATTTTCCAGCGCCCTGGCATTCTTAAACAGCACGCCCATGGAAGCGCCACGTCCTGTACCCACCATAATGGCCACAGGGGTAGCCAGCCCCAGCGCACACGGGCAAGAGATCACCAGCACAGCGATCGCCACAGAAAGAGAGAACTCCAGTCCCTCTCCCGCGATCATCCATACCCCAAAAGCGACCAATGCAATGACCATGACCACAGGGACAAACACACCGGCGATTTTATCTGCCAGCCGGGCAATCGGCGCTTTGGAGCCGCCTGCCTCCTCAACCATGCGGATCACCTGTGAAAGAGTCGTATCCTCCCCTATCTTATCAGCCCGCATTACAAAGTATCCCTCGGCGTTGATGGTAGCTGCCGCTACTGTATCCCCCACAGTTTTCTCTACCGGTACACTCTCGCCGGTCAAAGCACTTTGATCCACAGCGCCCCGGCCCTCCATGATGGTGCCGTCCACCGGAAAGCTGCTGCCGGATCGGACCACCACCAGATCTCCTACTGCGACCTGCTCCACCGGGATCTCGATCTCTTCTCCATTCCTATTTACGATCGCCGTCTTGGGGCTCAGATCCATGAGCTTGCGGATAGCGTCTCCAGTCTTGCCCTTCGCCCGTGTTTCCAGAAATTTACCCAAGGTGATCAATGTCAGGATCATGGCTGCGGATTCAAAGTACAGATTTTCCCGATACAGTTTGACCGTATCCCAATATCCATGACCCATGGCCCAAGCCATGCGAAACAGCGCCGCGATACCGTACACCAGCGCGGCCAACGATCCTACCGCGATCAGAGAATCCATATTGGGGCTGCGGTGCCAAAGAGCTTTTAAGCCTCTTGAATAATACACCCGGTTCAAAAAAACCACCGGAAGTGTCAGCAGCAGCTGCAGCAAAGCGGCAACCACGGCGTTTTCCAGCCCATGATACCATCCAGGCATAGGAAGCCCTACCATGTGGCCCATGGTAAAGTACATCAGCACGATCAAAAAGGCAGCCGACCAAAGAATGCGGGTCTTCATCTGCTTCAAAGCATCCTGCTGGGTCCCATCGGTTTTTTGAGGCTGTCGGGTACCCTCCAAGGACGCTTGATAGCCCGCATGCTCCACTGCGCGGATCACCTCCGCGGTCACAGCATCTGACTGTGCTTCTACGACCAGCTTTCCCTTCAGCAGATTTACTTCCGCTTTATCGACACCCGCTACTGCGGATGCTACCTTCTCCACTCGTGCACTGCAGGCGGCACAGGTCATACCTCCCACCTGAAACCGAAGCTTCATGCATACACCATCCTTTCCGGTCTGCCATGCGAGCGTAAAGTCAGCATTGACAGAATCCTTTCCTTATGCTACTATTCTACCATGTGATTTAGAAATTGCAAGTATGCACTCAAAAGTGCCATACTACCCTTTTGGAAACCAAGGAGGTGAAACAGTGGAAAACCGCAGTAACTGTCCTGTAGAATCCACGCTGGAGCTGATCGGCGGAAAATATAAGGCACTGATCCTCTGGCATTTGTCCGACAGTGCCCTGCGCTTTTCCGAGCTGCGCAAGGCAATCAGCGGTGCTACCGCGAAAATGCTGACCCAACAGCTCCGGGAGCTGGAAGCACAGAATCTGATCCACAGGGAAGTTTTTCCCATCATCCCCCCCAAAGTCGAATATTCTCTGACCGAGCTTGGTCGCAGCCTGCTGCCTATTTTAGTCGCTATGCGCGACTGGGGTGCAAACTACCTGAGAACTAAAAACCTGGAAGCCAATTGCTTTATGATGGGCCAGGACCCTTTGACACACACAAATTAAACATATAAGGAGTCAACTATGAATATCAAGATCATTTCCGACAGCACCTGCGACCTTTCCGCCGCTCAGGTGCAGGAAAACGACATTACCCTCTTCCCTCTGACCGTTATCAAGGACGGGGAGAGCTTTCTGGACAATGTGACCATCACCCCCGCCCAGATCTTCGCCCATGTTGCAGCAGGCGGCAGCCTGTGCAGCACCTCCGCCGGCAACACTGCAGATTATCAAGATCTTTTTGCCAAGTATGCTGCGGAATATGATGGCGTGCTGCACATCAGTCTGGGCTCCGGCTTCTCCTCCAGCTACCAGAATGCCTGTCTGGCCGCCAGTGAGTTTGATAATGTGATGGTCGTCGACTCCGAGAACCTGTCCACCGGCCAGGGTCACGTAGTCCTGTACGCATGCCAGCTGGCGAAAACCTGTCAAAGCCTTCAAGAGCTTCACGAGACCGTGCAGGCCTATACCTCCCGTGTGGAGGCCAGCTTCCTGCTGGATCAGCTGGCTTACATGGTCAAGGGCGGCCGCTGCTCCGCTGCTGCAGCACTGGGTGCCAACCTGCTGAATCTGAAGCCCTGCATCGAAGTTAAGAACGGCAAAATGGGCGTTGTGAAGAAGTACCGCGGCAACTATACGAAGTGTCTGGCAAACTATGTCAAAGACCGTCTGGATGGCCGCGAAGATATCGTTCGGGACCATATCTTCATGACCTATACCACAGTCACAGAGGATGCACGTAGCGCTGTGCTGAATGCCATCGATACATACGGACATTTTGAAACCGTTTCCGAGACCACTGCCGGCTGCACCATCTCCTGCCACTGCGGACCCAGCACGCTGGGCGTACTGTTCGTCAGAAAGTAATTTTCTCTGCCGGAGCCACTGCTCCGGCAGATTCTTTTTGCTTGTTTTTTGCAGATTTTATGGTATACTGGCTTTAATCAAGCAGTATAAAGGAGCATCCCAATGGATTACAATGTTCTGCTGGACCTGGCTACAGACATAGGCTACCGTCTGGCAATGAGCGGCGCTGAGACCTTCCGGGTAGAAGACAGCATTGGTCATATTATGCGGGCCTACGGCGTGAGCGGCGAGGCATTTGCCATTCCAAACTGTCTGACGGTCAGTATCAAGACGGCAGACGGCAAACCGCTGACCCGCATGCGCCGCATCGGCCACCATGGCAACGACCTGGACTGTGTGGAGCGCTACAGCAATCTCAGCCGCAGGATCTGCGCCGAGCTGCCCGCTCCGGAAACTGCCCTGCAATGGCTGCACGAGATCGAGGCTTCCCATAAAAGCTACGGTACAGTGCTGACTCTGGCAGGTAATTTTCTGGGAGCCTGGGGCTTTGCTATATTATTCGGCGCTACGATCCCGGACAGTTTACTATCCGGAGTGTGTGGACTTATCGTAGGCTTGGTCAGTATTTTTTCCGATAAACTGAAGGCCAACCTTTTCTTTCGAACCATCCTCGCATCCTATCTGATGGCGCTGGCAGCCTACGCTGCAGCTGCCTTTGGGATCGCCAGCAACGCAGACACTATGATCATAGGCGCTTTGATGCTGCTGGTTCCGGGCCTGCTCTTTACCAACGCCATCCGGGACATTATCCACGGTGACACCAACTCCGGTATCAACCGCATCGTACAGGTGCTGCTGATCGCCGCAGCCATTGCCCTGGGAACCGCCGCTTCCTGGAATATGATCGCCACACTGATGGAAGCTCCCGTGAGTCTGTCTCCTCAAAACTATGGCGTCATTGCCCAGCTGGTGGCCTGTCTGATCGGCTGCACTGGTTTTTCCATTCTGTTTAATATCCACGGTCCCGGCGGACTTCTGTGTACACTGGGCGGCATTTTAAGCTGGGGCACCTATCTGGCAGCCTGCGCCATCACAGGCAATGACATCGCCGGTTACTTCTGCGCCTCTGTCGCCGCGGCGCTGTATTCCGAGATCATGGCCAGGGTACGCAAGTATCCGGCGATCTCCTATCTGGTGGTCTCC
Source organism: Faecousia sp. (assembly GCA_045605575.1). GTDB lineage: Bacteria > Bacillota > Clostridia > Oscillospirales > Oscillospiraceae > Faecousia. The sequence goes on from JAZUQE010000020.1 coordinate 19,226, forward strand.
ATTTTCCCGCTGATCCCCGGTGCCAGCGTATACTACACCGTTAACCATGCTGTGCGGGGCGATATGGAAAGCTTCAGCAGCCAGGGCATGTATACTCTGGCCATCGCAGGCGCAATCGCCGTGGGTATCCTTCTCGTTTCCACCAGCTTCCGTCTTTGGACGATCTGGAAGCACAGCAAAAGACACTGAATGACAGGCCGCCACCCATCGCGGCCTGTTTTTTTACTTTTCGGAAAGGGAAAATTTTTGAGATTTTTGTGAAAAAGGTGTTGACAAATCTGGCAATGCGTGTTAATATATCCAAGCGGTTGGGACACAGCCCACCGATAAAAGCATAATTTGCGCGAGTGGTGGAATTGGTAGACTCGCTAGATTCAGGTTCTAGTGTTCACTGCGGACGTGCGGGTTCAAGTCCCGCCTCGCGCACCAAAAATCGGCAATTCTCGACAGAGAGTTGCCGATTTTACTTATTCACTTTTCACTATTCACTCTTCACTAAAATGAAGGGCCGATTTTCGGAAAGTAATAAGTAATAGTGAATAGTGAAGAAGTTGCGGTATCCGCTTCGCGGATGATTTTAAATTTGTATTTTAAGGAACATACTGTTATGCGCTTACAATAACCGTTGGTATTGCTCTCTTTTTGCTTGAATCCTATAAAACGACTCGTACCCAAAAGAAACAAGGAATCATTGACTACCAAGAACTGACCGGTACAGACAGCAAGGTGTAAGCCATCACTTCCCCTCAACCTTATACGACAGTTTTTAAGACCGCCGAAGCACCGGCGGTCTTCTTTTCTTCACCGAATTCTTGTATTTCTCCGGGAAACATGCTATACTTTAGAAAAGAGATCCGGAGGTTACCGCTATGCCATTTCTGCCCATCACCAAACAAGAAATGCTGGACCGCGGCTGGGAGCAGTGCGACTTTGTATATATAATTGGCGACGCCTATGTAGATCACCCTTCCTTTGGCCACGCAATCATCAGCCGTGTGCTGGAAAACGCCGGTTATAGCGTCGGCATTATCTCACAGCCCAACTGGAAGGATGCCAGATCCATCGATGTATTCGGCCCTCCCCGTCTGGGCTTCCTTGTGTCCGGCGGCAATATGGACTCTATGGTGAACCACTATTCCGTCACCAAGCATAAACGCAAAAATGACGCCTTTACCCCCGGCGGCATCATGGGCAAGCGTCCGGATTACGCAACCGTAGTCTACTGTAATCTGATCCGACGCACCTACAAGGATATTCCCATTCTGATCGGCGGAATCGAAGCCAGTCTTCGCCGCTTGAGCCACTATGATTACTGGTCCGAGAGCATGAAACGCTCCATTCTTCTGGACAGTCAGGCAGATATCCTCATGTACGGCATGGGCGAAAAGAGCATCGTTGAGATCGCAGAGGCGCTGAATTCCGGCATGGTTGTCAAGGATATCACCTATATTGACGGAACCGTATTCAAGACCCATGCGTTGGACGAAAGCCTGCCTACGATCGTGCTGCCCTCTTTTGAGGATGTAAAGGCTAATAAGCGCAGCTACGCAGAATCCTTCCGCATCCAGTATGGCAACTGTGACCCCTTCACCGCCAAGCGGCTGGCAGAGGCATACGGCAAGGAGTTTGTGGTGCAGAATCCGCCTCAAAAGCCTTTGACTACAGAGGAAATGGACGCAGTTTATGCCCTTCCTTACGAACGCACCTGGCACCCCAGCTATGCCAAGGCAGGGGGTGTCCCTGCCATTGAAGAGGTCAAATTCAGTCTTGTCAGCAACCGGGGCTGCTTCGGTGCCTGTTCCTTCTGTGCTCTTACCTTCCACCAAGGCCGAATCATCCAGACAAGAAGTCATGAGTCCATCCTTGCCGAGGCAGAGCTTATGACGAAGGACAAGGATTTCAAGGGCTACATCCACGATGTCGGCGGTCCAACCGCCAATTTCCGCCACCCGGCCTGTGAGAAGCAGCTTTCCAAGGGTGCCTGCGGCGGACGGCAATGCCTCTACCCCACCCCCTGCAAAAATATGAAGGCAGATCACAGCGACTATATCGCTCTGCTGCGTAAGCTGCGCAAGCTTCCCGGTGTCAAAAAGGTTTTTGTCCGCAGCGGCATCCGCTTTGACTACCTGCTGGCCGATAAGAAAGACACCTTCTTTAAGGAGCTTGTACAGTTTCATATCTCGGGTCAGCTGAAGGTCGCACCGGAGCATGTGTCCGATGCCGTTCTTTCCCGCATGGGCAAGCCCAAAAACCTGGTATACAACCGCTTTGTGGAGAAATACTGGCAGCTCAATAAGCAGTACGGGATGAACCAATTCCTTGTTCCTTACCTGATGTCCAGCCACCCGGGCTCAACATTGAAAGAAGCCATCGAGCTTGCCGAATACATCCGGGAAATGGGCTACAACCCGGAGCAGGTGCAGGACTTCTATCCCACCCCCTCCACCCTTTCCACTGTAATGTACTACACAGGACTTGACCCAAGAACGATGGAAAAGGTGTATGTTCCTACAGATCCTCACGAAAAAGCCATGCAGCGGGCGCTGATCCAGTACCGCAATCCCAAGAATTACTACCTTGTCCGGGAAGCACTCCTGACTGCCCACCGGGAAGATCTGATCGGCTCCGGACCGAAATGTTTGATCCGGGCCGTACCGCCCCGACCGGAACGCAGTTCCCCACCGCCGAAGGCCCCCGGGAGGGAAAAACCATCGCAAAAGAAGTCTGCCAGAAACGCTTCCCCAAAGAAGCCCACCGGAAAACCGTCTGCGGCAAAGAAGCGCTGAACAGCCGAAATCTACCTCCCCCATCGGATCCATGCCGATGGGGGTTCATATTTTCCGCTTGTTTCCATAGACTGTTCCATACCATTCATTTAGAGGTGCTGCTATGGAACATATCACAAATACCATCACATTGCGCGGGCAGCTGCAGTCTTTGCCCGTCTTTTCCCACGAAAATCACGGGAAACGCTTCTGCCGTTTCCTGCTGGAGGTTCCCAGACTTTCCGGAGCCGTGGACGTGTTGCCCGTGATCGCTCCTCAGGAGCTTGTGGACGCTATAGACCCCTGCAGCGGCGAGATGCTCACCGTCACCGGTCAGATCCGCTCCCACAACCGCAGAACAGAAACCGCCCGTCACCTGCTGATCTTCGTATTTGCCGTCTCCATCTGCGCTGAGGACGGCGCGCCCATCAACGATGTGCTTCTGGAAGGTCCCCTGTGTCGGGAGCCTGTCTACCGCCACACTCCCCTGGGCCGTGAGATCTGCGACGTAATGCTGGCAGTGCCCAGGGCCTTCCGCCGGGCAGATTACCTACCCTGCATTCTCTGGGGCCGCACCGCACAGGAGGTTTCCCGCTGCCATACCCGCGACCGCATCCGTATCTGTGGCAGACTGCAAAGCCGGGGCTACACAAAACTGACTGACGATGGTCCGCAGGACAGAGTGGCCTATGAGATCTCTGCATTGACGGCAGAAATTCTGGAATAGCCATGCCGGGAGCGGCGATTGCCGCTCCCAAAGCCAGACAGCCGACGCTGGGCATCCCAGTGCCGGCTGCCATTTCATTCTATCCGGTCTGCATGATTTGTGTGCAAAAAATCCTTCTTTTCTTTCGCCAAATTTCATGCTATAATGCGCTTAAGAAGGAGGGCATAACATGGAGCAAAAGGTAAATGCCATTATTGAGCAATTGAAGCTGCGCTATCCGGATCCGGCATGCGCACTACATTACAAGAAGGATTATGAGCTGATGATCGCCGTGCGACTGTCGGCACAGTGTACGGATGCCCGGGTGAATCTGATCACACCCGCCCTCTTCGCTGCCTACCCCACCTTGGAAGCCATGGCTGAAGCGCCCATTGCGCATGTGGAAGAACTGGTACACTCCTGCGGCTTTTATAAGCACAAGGCGAGGGATATCGTCCTGGCCTGCCAGATGCTGCTGCGCAAGCACGGAGGCAAAGTCCCTGGCACGATGGAGGAGCTGCTTGCCCTTCCCGGTGTGGGCCGAAAGACTGCCAATCTGCTGCTTGGAGATCTGTATGCCGTGCCGGGCAGCGTAGTCTGCGACACCCACTGCATTCGCATCTGTGGCCGTTTGGGCCTGTCTCAGGGTACAGACCCGGAAAAGGTGGAACGTCAGCTGCGGGCCATTCTGCCTCCCGAGGAAAGCTCAGATTTCTGTCACCGGATCGTCCTTTTCGGCCGGGAAGTCTGCACTGCCCGCGCTCCGAAATGCGCCGAGTGTCCTCTGGCTCCCCATTGCCGCTACCTCACAGGAAATTGAACACATATTCCCCCCTTGTCCGCATAAAGTGAGGACAAGGGGGGATCCTTTTGCGCCGTAAGCTTCCCATTTTTTACAGCGCCCTGCTTTTGACCGGGGTCAACCTGCTGCTTCGGTTTGTTTCCACATCCTTTCAGGTACATATCTCCGCCCGTATGGGAGCGGAGGGCGTGGGGCTATTGCAGCTGGTGATGAGCGTTGGCGGCCTTGCAATGACAGCCGGTATGGCCGGTGTGAGGACCGCCACAATGTACCTGGCGGCAGAGGAGCTAGGCAGAAATAGACCGGAGAATGTCCGCTGGGTCTTGCAAGGCTGTTTTTGCTACAGTCTGGTGTGCAGCGGCACCATTGCCCTCGCGCTCTATGCCGCAGCGCCTTTTATTGCTGAAAATTGGATCGGTAATCCACATACAGTGGGTGCGATCCGACTGTTTTCTCTGAATCTGCCCATCGTCTGCCTTTGCGGCTGCATGACCGGCTACTTTACGGCGGCAAACCGGATCGGCACACTGGCGACCGTGGAGGTTTTTGAGCAGCTATGCTATATGGCGATCACCATGTTGATGCTGCAGCTATGGGCCGGCCATGATCCAGAGAAAGCCTGTCAGGCTGTGGTGCTGGGCAGCGGCTGCAGTGCAGCCTTTACACTGCTGTGCCTTTTGATCCTGCGTCTGCGGGAGCATGCGCCCTCCGGCACCAGGATTTCGGTGTCAGCCCGGCTTTTGAAGACTGCCGTCCCGCTGGGTGCGGCGGATGTATTGAAGTCCGGCATCAGCACTGCGGAAAACTTGATGGTTCCCCATAGGCTCGCCCTCTTTCCTGGTGAACTGACGCCCCTGGCTACCTTCGGTGTGGTCTGCGGCATGGTTTTCCCGGTGATGATGTTTCCGGCTGCCATTCTCTTCTCATTGGCTGAACTGCTGATCCCAGAGCTGGCCCGGTGCAGTGCCGCAGGGAGTGGCCTCCGAATCCGCTATTTGGTCAGACGGGGTCTCAAAGTGGCGCTGCTGTACGGGTGTCTGTGCGGCGGTATTCTGCATTTAGTCGCCGAAGCGTTGTGTTTGAGGCTTTACGACAATCCCGTCGCAGGCTACTACCTTAAGCTTTACAGCATCCTTGTACCGATGCTCTACTGTGATGCCATCGTAGATTCCATGGTCAAGGGCCTCGGCCAGCAAACAGCCAGCGTACGGTATAACATATTTACCTCCATTCTGGATCTTGTGGGACTGTTCTTCCTGCTGCCAAAATTGGGAATGCTCGGCTACTTCATCAGCTTTTTAATCAGCCATCTGGTGAATTTCATTCTGAGCCTAAACCGGCTTTTGCGGATCAGCCATGTACAGATCCCATTCTATGTTCCGGCACTTTGCTGCGCCGCCAGTCTTGCCGGTGTGCTAGGCGCATCTTTCTTGGAAGCCGCTACTGGGCGCATAGCCGCTTTTGCCGCACTTTTCGGAAGTCTGGCCGTTCTCTTCGGTGTAGTGGGAAAAGAGGACGTAAGCTGGCTCAAGGGGCTGGTGCATAAAAAATGACCCGCCGGAGCGGGTCATTTTGATCACAGGTTCTTGAGGATCTGGAGCAGGAACTCCCAGGTCCTGCGGGTAGAGGCAATCTCCAGCTTTTCCCGGCTGGTGTGAATATCGTGCATATCCGGGCCGATGGAAACGCAGTCCAGCCCAGGCAGCTTCTCGCTGAGCAGGCCACATTCCAGGCCTGCATGGATGGCTACCACCTGAGGCTCCTTGCCGTAAAGACCGGAGTAGAGCCGTACCATGGTATCCCGCAGCCCGGAGTCTTTCTTGTACTCCCAGGCGGGATAGTCACCCACCTCGCTGTAGCCGGCATCATAGAATTTCGCAAGCTCTGCCAGCTTGTCCAGCAGCTCCCGCTTTTCTGCGTTGACGCTGCTTCTGACCGCGAAGGTCATCTTCAGCTCCTCGTCCAGCCGAACCACACCCAGATTCAGGCTTGTCTGTACCAAGCCTTCAATATCCCGACTCCAACTCTGTACGCCGTTGGGTGCTGCGCATAGCAATGCAATGACCTTTGCGGTATCCTCCGTAGTCAAGGCGTTACCACCCAGCGCGTCCACATCAAAGCCGCTGATCTTCACTTCCGGCTCGTCGAACTGCTCACGGATCTCTGCTTCCAGCTGGGCAGCTACTTCGTTGATCCGCTCCGGGTACATACCCATGGCAACCATGGTCACCTCGCAGGAGCGCGGAATGGCGTTATCCTTAGCGCCGCCCACCAGCTTGGTGATGCACAGAGGCATCAGCTTTTGCACGCGGCTCAGCAGCTCACCCATGATCTTGTTGGCGTTGGCACGGTTTTTGTGGATCTCTACGCCGGAATGGCCGCCCTGCAAGCCCTCTACCGTCAACCGAACGCAGGGGCCGTAAACAGCACGGCGCTGAACCGGCAGTGTGATCGTGCCGCGGGCACCGCCCGCGCAGGACACAGTAAAGATGCCCTCGTCCTCCGAGTCCAGATTGATCATGGTTCTGCCCTTAAGCATAGAAAGGTCGATACCGGCTGCGCCGAACATGCCGGTCTCTTCATCCACGGTGATGATAACTTCCAGCGGAGGATGGGGAATGGACCGATCTGCCAGCAAAGCCAATGCATAGGCTACGGCGATACAGTTGTCACCGCCCAGGGTGGTCCCCTTTGCAAATACGCACTGCCCATCATGGGTCACGTCCAGGCCCTCTTTTTCCATATCGATGGGACAATCCGCATCCTTTTCGCAGACCATGTCCATATGGCCCTGCAGGATCACAGGTGCATGGTCCTCATAGCCGCAGGTACCTTCCTGGAAAAAGATCACATTGTTCAGCCCATCCTGGATATAGCGGATACCCTGCTCCCGGGCAAAGGAAACCAGATAATCACTGATGATCTTCGTATTGCCGCTGCCGTGAGGCATGGAGCAAAGCTTTTCAAAATAGCCGAAAACAGACGCAGGCTCCAGGCCTGCCAGTTTGATCGCATCCATAAAAAATCTCCTTCTTTTTGTGAATGAATTGAACCGATTTTATCATATTAATTTTCAAATGTCTATAAGCCGGAAAAAAGTTAGCAAAAAAGACCACGGGGACAATCCCGTGGTCTCATTTGTTAAAATTACAGGCACAGCAGCAGAGTCAGGACGACCCAAGCCAGAGCGACCCACTTGGTAGCGGCAGCCAGCTTCTTGTCCAGGTTGGCCATCTTGTTCTTACCCAGGTAGGTGTCGGTGTTGCCAGCCAGAGCGCCGGACAGGCCAGCTTCCTTACCGGACTGGAACAGAACGATCAGAACCATTGCCAGGCTGGCAATGACCTCCAGCACAGTCAGAATAATCTTTACAACTCCCATGATTTTACCTCCCTCCGCCTGCCGATTCGCAGCTTGATCACGGTCAGCGGATCATAAAACGCATCCACCGCGCATATTTTCACAATAGCCTAGCTATTGTAGCACAAGCTTTTAAAAAATGCAAGTGGCATTCGATATTTTTTTACTTTTTATTTTGTGACCCAGTTGCCGGTAGCCAGGCAAGTCAGATAGGCATTGATAAAGGGATCTAGTGCGCCGTCCATGACCGCATTGACATTGGCTGTCTCGCAGCCAGTACGGGTATCTTTGACCAGCGTGTAGGGCATGAACACGTAATTTCGGATCTGGCTGCCCCACTCGATCTTCTTCTGGACGCCTTTGATATCCGAGATCTTTTCCAGATGCTCCCGCTCCCGGATCTCGACCAGCTTACTGCGCAGCATGCGCAGACAGGTTTCTTTATTCTGGAACTGGCTTCGCTCGGTCTGACAGGAGACCACGATGCCGGACTTGTGGATCAGACGGACCGCAGAAGAGGTCTTGTTAATGTGCTGGCCGCCCGCGCCGGAAGAACGGAATACCTGCATTTCATAGTCCTCGGGACGGATCTCGAAGTCTTCACTGTCGTCTTCGATCTCAGGGATGACCTCAATGGCAGAGAAAGAGGTCTGGCGGCGGGCATTGGCATCAAAAGGAGACACACGCACCAGACGGTGAACGCCGTTCTCTCCCTTCAGGAAGCCATAGGCATTCTCGCCCTCAATGACGATGTCGGCAGACTTCAGACCAGCTTCTTCGCCTTCCTGATAGTCCATGATCTTATAGGTAAAGCCATGGGCTTCGGCCCAGCGGGTGTACATGCGATACAGCATCTGGCACCAATCCTGGGCCTCTGTGCCGCCCGCGCCGGCCTGGAAGCTGACCAGTGCGTTATTGCGGTCGTAATTGCCGGTGAGCAGGGTCTGCAGGCGGCAGCTCTCCATATCGGCGCTGAGCTTTTCAAAGCCTTCCTTCAGCTCAGGGAGCATAGAATCGTCATCTTCCTCGGCAGCCATTTCACAGATGGTGATCAGATCTTCCCAGGAAGAAAGCATCGCTTCATAATTTTCGATCTTCATTTCAGTCTGCTTCGTCTTGACGACGATCTTTTGACTGTTTTCGGGGTTATCCCAGAAGCCGGGAGCCTCCTGCATGGCATGCAGACGCTCCAGCTCATTTCGCAAGCCTTCCAGATTCAGGGAATCCGCCAGCGCCTCCAGCGCAGGCCGGATCTCACCCAGCTTTTGCTTATATACGTCGAATTCAATATTCATAGGTTTTCTCTCATTTCCTAATAGTTTCCGCAAGTTTTTATATTATAGCCGAAAACGGGAATTCTGTAAAGTAGGAATTGAAAAAATACTTGTAAAAATGGGAAAATCCGGGCAGTTCGCCCGGAAATCTTATCGTTCACTGGGACCTCCCGCATCTTCCTCATACAACAGGTCTTCAATATCCACCGTGTAATCGTCGCATTCACGCATATTCTCCCCTCCTTTTTCCACTATACCAGATAGTATATGCGCCAATTTCAAAAAATTGCCGCCCGATTTCTTGACAGAACCCATTTTTTTCGGTACAATGCTACAGTACGATTTAAGCCCCCGTAGCTCACCTGGATAGAGCGTGCGCCTCCTAAGCGCAAGGTAGTGAGTTCGAGTCTCGCCGGGGGTGCCAAAAAAGAGCCGACACTGCCGGCTCTTTTTTTTCGCGGCAGACTCGAAAAAATATATCGCAACAGTCCAGTGGCCTGTTGCTGCCACCAGTGCAAACACTGGTGGCTACCTTCGTTTCCATTCCCTATAAGGAATGGAAACGCAAACGAGTCTCGCCGGGGGTGTGAAAAGCAGCGTTTTCTGCTGGGAACGCTGTTTTTTCAGAAATTTCTTGCATATCCGTTTAGCGGTGTTATAATAATGAAAAACCAGCACAAATAGAAAGGCGGTTTATACAATGATTTTTGAAAACATGGACCGAATCGTATTTGCGGGTGACTCTGTTACAGATATGGGCAGTGCCAATCCGGTGGGTGAAGGACTGTTTGACAACGTGGGGCACGGTTATGTCAGAGTCGTAGAAAGTCTTCTGGCTGCATGCTATCCGGAAGTCCTGGTCCGGGTCACCAATTCCGGTATATCCGGCAATACCAGCCGGGATCTGCTGGCCCGGTTTGACCGGGATGTAGTGGATCTGAAACCCGACTGGGTATCCATCTGCATCGGCATCAACGACGTCTGGCGGCAGTTCGACTCCCCCGCCATTCCCGATGAGCATGTCTTGCCGGAAGAATATGAGCAGAACGTGGAGACCATGATCCGGAAGGTCAAGGGCAGCGTAAAGGGCATATTCATCCTCTCCCCTTACATCATGGAGCCCAACCAAAAGGATATGTGCCGGGCGAGAATGGATGAATATGTCGAGATCTGCCGGAAGCTTGCCGAAAAGCACGGCTGTGTATTCATAGATTTCCAGAAGCTCTACTCAGAATATTGCTCCATCCGTCATTCCTCCTACATCGCCTGGGATCGGATCCACCCCAACCAGGTAGGCGCGACCTTGATGGCAAGAGAATTCTTAAAGCACTGCGATTTCGATTACACGCATAAATAATGGACAATTAGAAGAAAACAGGAAGGTCCGCCGTAATTGGCGGACCTTCTTGCCTATGTGAAAGAAAGATCAGCGGCCGATCAATCCCGGAACAAGATCTGATTGACGATGGACTCCAAATACTCCTGTTTACCGGAGCCGGGGAGTTCCGGCGCACCGATTTCCTCTGCGTAAGCGGCCAGCTCTTCCAGCGTTGTCTCCCCTGCGCGGATCTTGGCACCGATACCCGTGTTGTAGGAGGAATAACGGTCAGCGATGAAGGCATCGATCCTGCCGTCCTCGATGATCTTGGCAGCCTTCAGAAGGCCAAGAGCAAAGGCATCCATGCCCAGAATGTAAGCATGGAACATATCCTCCATGGTGTAGCTGGGACGGCGGTTCTTGGCATCGAAGTTGAAGCCGCCAGTCAGGCCACCGGCCTTCAGCACTTCGTACATGCACATGGTGGTTTCATACACATTGAAGGGGAACTCGTCGGTGTCCCAGCCCAGCAGGTAGTCGCCCTGGTTGGCATCGATGGAGCCCAGCATGCCGTTGATGGCGGAGATGCGAAGATCGTGCTGGAAGGTGTGGCCAGCCAGGGTCGCATGGTTGGCTTCGATGTTCATCTTGAAGTCCTTATCAAGGCCGTACTGGCGCAGGAAACCGATGGCGGTAGCTGCGTCGAAGTCGTACTGGTGCTTCATAGGCTCCTTGGGCTTGGGCTCGATGTAGAAGTCGCCCTTGAAACCGATGGAGCGGCCATACTTGACGGCCATCTTCATGAGAGCAGCGATGTTCTCCTGCTCGAACTTCACATCGGTGTTCAGCAGAGTCTCATAGCCTTCACGGCCACCCCAGAACACATAACCGCGGCCTCCCAGCTTCACGGTGATATCCAGAGCCTTCTTGACCTGGGCTGCTGCGAAGCAGAATACATCAGCGGAGTTGGTAGAGCCTGCACCGTTCATAAACCGGGGGTTACCGAACATATTGGCAGTACCCCACAGGCACTTGATGCCGGTCTCATTCATTTTCTCCAGAATGTAATCGGAGATCTCGTCTAAGCGGCGGTTGGTTTCCTGGATGTCGTCGGCCTCGGGGACGATATCCACGTCGTGGAAGCAGAAATACTCAATGCCCAGCTTCTGCATGAACTCGAAGCCAGCGTCCACCTTGGCCTTAGCGTGATCCATGGTGCCCTTCTCGCAGCCAAAGGACTTATCGGCGGTATCACAGCCGAACATATCTGTGCCACCGGCGCAGAGGTTGTGCCACCAAGCCATGGCGAAGGGCAAATGCTCCTTCATAGGCTTACCGGCTACGATCCTTTCTGCATCATAGAATTTAAATGCCAGCGGATTGGCGGAATTGGGACCCTCGTAGGGGATCACAGGAATGTTGGGGAAATACATATTACGCTCCTCCTTATATATTGGGTGTAGGGCGGGGGCCTTGATCCCGCCGTAATAAATGTACAGGATTTCCGGCAGGAGCAAGCCCACGCCCTACGATTATGCTTATAATGCTTACTGGATTGCCGGGAACAGCCCTTTGACTGCCGGGTAAATCATCTTGAACTGCTGATATCGTGCTTCATACTTGGCGACCAGTTCGGGTTCGGGCTTGACAACATCCGCAACAGCGCACAGCTTGGCACAGCAGTCTTTCACGGATTCGTATTCGCCGCAGGCTACCATGGCCAGCATGGCACCGCCCATACCGGGACCCTGCTCGGAAACGGGAATCTCCAGTTCGCAATTCAGAACATTGGCAAAGATCCGCTTCCACAGAGGGGATTTCGCTCCGCCGCCGCAGATCTTGGATGTATGGATCGTGATACCAAGACTTCTTGCCACTTCCACAGAGTCACGGATGGCGAAAGCCACGCCCTCCAGGACTGCCTGTAGTAAGTCAGAGCGGGTGGTATCCATGGTCATACCAATGAAAGTACCTCTTGCGTTAGTATCGTTGATGGGACTTCTTTCGCCCATGAGGTATGGCAGGAAGAACACATGGTTCTCGCCCAGTTTCTCATCGGTAATAGAAGTCTGCTCGGCTGTATGGTCAGTCGTTCCAAAGATATCCTCCAATAACCATTTATTGCAGCTTGCAGCACTCAGCATACAGCCCATGAGGTGCCAACCGCCGTCGGCATGGGCAAAGGCATGGAGGGCATTGTTTGGATCAACTCCGAATTTTTCAGAGGAGATAAATACCGTACCGGATGTACCCAGACTGATGTTACAGCCGCCCTCTCCGACCACTCCGGTGCCAACCGCAGCCGCCGCATTGTCACCGGCACCGGCACACACTTTTACGTTATCAGAAAGGCCCAGCACCGCCGCCACATCCGGCTTCACAGTGCCGATACAATCATAGCTTTCAAAAAGCTTAGGCATCTGCGCTTCCGACACGCCGCAGATCTCCAGCATCTCCTTGCTCCAGCACTTATTTTTCACATCCAGAAGCAGCATACCGGAGGCGTCAGAATAATCGCAGTAATGGACACCGGTCAGAATATAGTTGATATAATCCTTAGGAAGCATGATTTTCGCGATCTTGTCAAAATTCGACCGCTCGTTCTCTTTCATCCAGAGGATCTTGGGCGCAGTAAAACCAGCGAAGGCAATGTTGGCAGTCAGTGCGGACAGCCTGTCCTTTCCGATGACAGAATTCAGGTAATCCACCTGCTTTGCGGTTCTTCCGTCATTCCAAAGAATGGCAGGACGAATGACGTTATCATTTTCATCCAGTACCACTAGACCGTGCATCTGCCCACCGCAGCCGATACCAACGACCTTGGATGCATCGAAGCCATTCAATAGCTCCGGCAGGCCCTCAAACAGCGCCTTTTTCCAATCCTCCACCGCTTGCTGGCTCCAGCCGGGTTTCGGGAACTCCAGGGGATATTCCCTCGTGACCGTGTTGCAGATCGTTCCGGTCTGATCCATTAATAGCAGTTTTAAGGCAGATGTACCCAAGTCAGCGCCAATGTAATAATGCAAGCAAAACACCTCCTTGATATCCGTATGTTTAGTATAGCGCTTCTTAAAAGGCTTTTCTTTGACAAATCCACCAAATTATTAGACGATTTTGACATTTTTAATTTTCTGGCAAATATAACAATTTTTCTCCACATATTTTGTATATATAGTAAAATCTGCGAAAAGCAATACTTTTCGCAGATCGATACTTATAGCCAATGTTCCATGAGTCTTAGACTTTCTTCTCTGGTATAGAAGCGCTCCACGGAATGGAGGCTTCTGCGCACTATGGCAGACTCGGGTCGGGTATGGCGAAGCTGCTCACTATAGATCTCCGGTGTGACCCCGTACTGCCGCTTAAACTCCCGGGAAAAATAACGGTAATCGGAAAAACCGGACTCCATGCACACATCCAGCATCCGCCGCTTTCCCGTCTCCATCAACTTGCAAGCGCTGTGAAAACGGACAGAGGTTACATATTCCTGGAAGGTCTGGTTCATGGTCTGCTTGATGAATCGGGAAAGGTAGCTTAGTGAGCACCCTTCCGCTTCCGCAAAATCTGCCAGACGGATCGGGTGCATGTAGTTCTCGTCCACAAAGCGGATCAGTCTCTGCAACCTGGCATTTCGTTTATCCATGCTGCTGCTTTCTTCTCTTGTCAGAACATGGGACGGCAGATCCGAAAAAAGCTTATAGAGCAGCAGACAGCTTTTCCCCACACAATACAGAGAATAGTTTGGTTCTCGTTTCAGATAAGCTTCCATGATGTTTTTCAGATCCCGACGGATTTCTGCAAGACGTGCCTGGTGCAGATGGGCATGCAGAAGATTTGCATCCACATACACAGGAATTCTCTGGGGCAATGCAGAAGGCGCAATCTGGATGCACAAAAATGTACTGTCGCGTTCCTGTCTGAGAACCTCATGGGGCTGACCGGGATTGAACATCACCATCTGTCCGGGCTCTACCAGAAGCTGCTCTGGACCGCATGTAATCATCAACGGATGTTCTATCACCAGGATCAGTTCCCATTCCGGGTGAAAATGGGGCGTACGGTAGGCCACTGTGTTAAAAAAGATGCTCAAGCCCTCGATCTGAGCATGTCGAACGATCTCCAGTTCATTCATACGCTGCCCTCTCAAATTTCCGTAACCACATATACATTGGAGCAGAAGTCTCCCTGGTTACGGCTGTCCTTATCATAACCCGTACCCGTAAATCGCGGAGACAGCATCACACCGCTGAGCAGCGCGCTGCCGGACGCTGTCATGCTCTCTGCGCCGTCTTCCATAGGATACAGCCTGTCTGCAGTGCGCAGAACGATGCCGTTGGGATTCAGATCCACAGGGGCGATATGCTTCACAAGTCCTCCAAACTGGCCTACGCGCAGCAGCTGACGCCGGCTTTGCATGGCATACTGCTTCTGTCCATCCACGCCGAGCAGCCGCAGCCTCTCATAACCAGGAGCAGCAGAAATCAGCTTATGGAACATGCCTGCAATATGCGCCCTGCCGCTGCTGACCTGCCAGGACACGCCTTCCGGAGCATGCAAGCGTCGGAACGCTCCAAACTGGAAGCAGCGGCGGTAGCGCTTATAAAATTCGATCTGGTTCTCGATCTCCTTTTCTTCAATGGGTAACAGGTGCTTCAAGTCCAGCTCATAGCCCAGCACGCCAAAGAAAGACACATTGCCCCGGGTGGTGAGCGGCGTGCTGCGCAGAGTCTGGGCATGGGGCGCTGCGGATACATGGGCACCAAAGGTGGATTGCGGATAGAGGTAAGATAGGCTGTTCTGGATCGTCAGCCGTTCAACCGGATCCGTATCATCACTGCACCAGATCTGGGGTGCAAAGCACAGCATGCCCAGATCAAAGCGGTTACCGCCGGAGGCGCAGCCTTCCAACAGAATGTGCGGCCTGGGATCGAAGATCCGGCGCAATACATCGTAAAGGCCCAAAATATAGTCATGGGCTTCCAGGCCGAGGGCCGTAGAATTGCGGTTCATATCCCACTTGACATAGGTAATATCCGCACTGTCCAGCACCTGAGAAACATTACTGACGATGTAGTCCCTTACTTCCTTCTTGCGCAGATCCAACAGCAGCTCGTTTCTTCCGTAAACATCCCGGGGCGTCGTATGCAGCGCCCAATCCGGATGCGCCCGGTACAGGTCACTGTCCGGATTCACTGCCTCTGGCTCAAACCATAGGCCGAATCCCATCCCCAGAGCCTGCACCCGGTCCGCCAAGGCCTTCAGGCCGCCGGGGAGCTTTTTCCGATTCACGGCATAATCACCAAGGCCGGCAGTATCTTGATTGCGCTTTCCGAACCACCCGTCATCCAGGACGAACAGCTCACAGCCCAGCTTTTTGGCCCTTCCGGCCAGATCCAGCAGTCTTGCCCGATTAAAATCAAACATACAGCCTTCCCAGCTGTTATACAGCACGGGACGGTCCCTGTACTGCCAGTATCTGGGCACGATGCAGCTGTTGACAAAGCTATGCAGTCTCTGCGACAGCCCGTTAAACCCTCCATCCGACCAGGCAAGCACCGCCTCCGGCGTTTCAAAACGCTCACCGGGCTGTAAAACCTTGGCAAAATGATCCGGACTGATCCCCTGCTGCACCCGGGTCAAGCCCTGGAAGGAGCGCTGGCAGGAAGCATAGTGATTGCCGGAGTAGATCAGATTAAAGGCGTAAACGTTTCCTGCATTTTCCGTAGCTTCCGGCTCACCGAGCAGGAAGCCGGGCTGGTGGCGGTTAGAAGAAAAGCCTGTGGTGCTTTGATTGGTTACCGCGGCACTCCCCACCGGTGTACGCTCCGGGCGCATCTCCGCGATCCAGCTGCCGTGGAAGGAGAGCATTTCAAAGCTTCCGGGCAAGTCTACACAGAAGCTCATGAGCCTGCGCACCGTAACCGGCACATCCAGGCCGTTTTCCAGTACCGTCCGCCGGGTGATCACACCGGAAAAGAGGGAATAATATAGCTTCAGCAGGATGCCGCCCGGATTTTTCAAAGTAATCACCAGAGTCTGCAGTGCCTCCCGGGCCTGGGGAAGTCCGCTTTCCATAGGGATACCGCCCTCCAGGATCTCATGGTCCAGATAGGTAAAGTCTATCCCCGCCGGGCAGCCATCCAGCTCCAGCTGCACAGGGCTTTCCCGATAATCCCCCCAACCGCTGCCGCTCCACTCATAGGGAAGCACATCCAGACAGGTACCGTCCGTCTCATAGGCCACACTGCAGCCCCAGCCGGTGCCGGTCTTGCAGGCCAGAGCAGCCGCGTCGCTCTCCTTGACAGGCAAACCAAAGTGCAGATGCTCCAGCTGACCATGTTTGGTTACCCGGAGAAGATAGGAAAAACCATCCCCATGCAGGCCAAATACACCGTTTTGGAAACAGATCATACCAATACCTCCAGAATCCTTTTTCTTCATTTTATCTGTTCATTTTTGCGCTGTCAATGAGTTTTTTATTGTGAAGCGGTAACGCTTATGCTATAATTACAAAAAAGGGAGTCGGTAAGAATGGAACGAACACGCTGGTATAAAGATAAGGTATTCTATCAGATATGGCCCCGCAGCTTTAAAGACGGCGACGGGGACGGAATGGGTGACCTTTGGGGCGTATATGAGAAGCTGGATTACCTGAAGGACCTGGGCATGGACGGAATCTGGTTTTCCCCGATCTACCCCTCCCCCGGTGCCGACTGCGGCTACGACATCTCGGACTATATGGATATCGCGCCGGAATTCGGCGGCATGGAAGCTTTTAAAAAGGTGCTGGATGGCTGCCATCAAAGAGGCATGAAGCTGGTTATGGATCTGGTAGTCAATCATACCAGCGATGAGCACGAATGGTTTCAAAAAAGCCGCAAGCGGATCGCACCTTACACTGACTACTATATCTGGCGTCCCGCCCGCCACGACGGCAAGCTGCCCAATAACTGGGACAGCAACTTTGAAGGCAAAGCCTGGACCTGGGACGAAGAACGGGGAGAATACTACCTGCACCTGTTTGCCGTCAAGCAGCCGGATCTGAATATGGATAACCCGCTGGTGCGGGAGGAAGTAAAAAAGATCCTGAGATTCTGGCTGGACATGGGTGTAGACGGCTTTCGGGAAGATGTGATCACTTACATCTCCAAAAAAGAAGGTCTGCCGGACGATCACCTTTTCCCCATTTACAAGGGTATGCCCTGCTATAATCACGGCCCTCACATCCATGAATATCTGGAAGAATTCAAGCGGGATGTATTCGACCATTACGATTGCTTTACCCTTGCGGAGGCACCGCTGGTATGGCCAAAACGGGCCTTAACGTACATTGACGAAAACGAGGGGCAGCTGGATATGATGATCCAGTTTCAGTGCCAGTGTGCGGACTGCCTGTTTACAGACTATATGCCGCTGCCCTTCTCCCTGCGGCTGATGAAAAAGGCTTTCTCCAACTGGCAGTATCGACTGGATGGCAAGGCATGGAACATGCTCTACATAGAAAATCACGACCATCCCCGGATCGTATCCCGCTATGGCAGTGAACGGCTGTGGAAAGAAAGTGCCAAGACTCTGGCTACCTCCTATCTGTTCCAGAAGGGTACACCTTTCATATACCAGGGCCAGGAGATCGGTATGCTCAACTGGCGGCCGGAGGATCCGGAGCTGTACCGGGATGTTCAGACTATCTGGAACTATGAACACGCCAATTTGAAGCACACAAAAGAGCAGCGTCTGCATAAAATGTGGCGCTCCTCCAGGGATTCTGCCCGGACGCCTGTGCAGTGGAGCGACGGGCCTAACGCCGGCTTTACCGAGGGCGAAGCAACCTGGATTCAGATCAACCCCAATTACACCGAGATCAATGTGGCTCAACAGGAGCAGGATCCAGATTCTGTTTTGAATTTCTACAAAAAAGCCATTGCCCTTCGAAAGTCCTTGTCCTGCGTCCGCCATGGCAGCTATAAAGAGCACCGTCCTTTTTCCGGTAAGCACTATATTTACAGCATGGAAGACGACGAACAAAAGATCCTGGTAATATGCGCTTTCAGCGAAAAAGCAACCTCTTTCCGTCCGCTTAGAGGGTTTGACATAAAAAAAGCCAAGCTGGTACTATGCAGTGTGGAAAATCCGGCTTCCAACTCCCTAAGTCCTTACGAATGCCGCGTTTACCTTTGGAGTAAATAACAGATAGGTTCTGACTATGTATCATTTCAGTTGCATAGAGGCTCCTGCGCCAGTAGGACAGTAACGAAATACCGTATAAGAATCATATAACTGCTTGAGGAGGTTTTTGCTTGAAAGAATATGTTTCCCCCTTTGACTACGCCCATGTGATCCTCAACGCCGTAAAAAAAGGCGTTCTGCTGACGACTAAAAACGGTGAACAAGTCAATACCATGTCCATCAGCTGGGGCACGCTGGGTATCCAATGGCGTAAACCGGTGTTTATCACCTTCGTTCGTGGCTGTCGCCATACGAAGCACATGCTGGATGAAAGCGGCGAGTTCACGGTAAACATCCCACTGGATACCATTGATCCGCAGATCATCTCCTTCTGCGGCACCAAATCCGGCCGGGATGTGGATAAGTTCCAAGCCCTGGGCCTGCACACGGAAGCCCCCGACGTAATTAGTACCCCGGGCATCAAAGAATTGCCTCTGACCCTGGAATGCAAGATCGTCTACGCCCAGCAGCAGCTGCCGGAATGCATGTCCGGCCAGGAAGTGCGGGAGCACTACCCCGAAAGCAGCGACAACATCCATGACGATTTCCACACCGCTTATTACGGCGAGATCGTCAGCGCCTACATTATCAGATAAATGTAACCAGGTCTGCCGCAGCAAGCGGCGGACCTGGTTCAGTCTGTTAAAAAACATACTACCTACGATTATAGAACGCAGGGGTAAAAAAGAACGAAGGTGATGATACTTTCTGTCCGGCCAGAAAGTATCCAAAGAGCCGCCGGGGACCTTTCGTATGGTCCCCGGACTCCCCAGACGACCAAAGGGGAAAGCGGATCGGTGATGTGTTATTTAGACTTTTCACCGCTTTC
>JAZUQE010000021.1:0-9458 GCA_045605575.1 Faecousia sp.
CTAATAGCCGCCCCTACGTTCTCTAACGAAGGCTGTGCAATAAATACCAATTTATTTGGGGTTGGTGGCGCCGAGGTATTCTTCCAGGCAGAGGCCGGAGTCTTTCATGGCCATAGAAACCCGGGTTCCAACGTAGCGAAAGTGCCAGGTTTCCGCGGCAAAGCCGGTAATGGGCTGCTTTTCCTTTGTGTAGCGCAGGATGAAGCCGTATTCCCAGCAGTGCTCCGCCAGCCATGCCTGGACTGCTTTGGTAGAGCCGTAGTGGCCATCAAAGAAGTAATCGTAGCCCACAATGTCCAACGCCAGGCCGGTGTGATGCTCGCTGGTGCCGGGGACTGCCACATAGGAGGCTGTCATCGAATTTGCCTGGGCTTCTGAGTAGCCGGAGGCCATATATCGGTTTACATAATTCTGCCATATATTAGCTTGGTGAGTCTTGCTGCGGTAAGCGGAAGAGAACATGGGCAGTAAGCCTTCCTCCCGCATGGCCGCCATCATAGTCTCCAGAGGCTCCAGGCACAACGCATCCACAAGGAATCCGTCCTCCGTCTCCACCAGCTCCGGTGCGTATGCTTTAGGCAGGGGGTTCCAGGGATTGACCAAAAGGACCCAGATACCGTCGGGCGTAAAATAGCAGGTCTTGCCGTCGATCTGCTGTCTGCCTGTGGCCAGGGTACCTTCCGGCAGGAGGTAATAGCGGTACTCTCCCTCTGTCAGCCAGCCGGTATATTGGGAGCCGTTTTCACTAAAATAATAGCGGCTGCCGTCGATCGTCTGCCAGCCGGTGACCATCACGCAGTCTTCGTCAAAATAGTAGCGGCTGTCTCCGGTATCCAGCCAGCCGGTATGCGCCGCGCCGGTTTCACCGAAATAATACTGCTTGCCTTCCAGGGTCTGCCAGCCGGTTTGCAGGAGACCTTGCTCATCCAAGCAGAAACGGGCCTGCTCCCAGGTGAGCCAACCGGTTACGGGGGTGCCGTTTTCGTCCAGAAAGTAGGTGCCTTCCTCGGTTTTTTGCCAAAGGGACGCCAAAGTGCCGTCTTGCCGGAAATAGTGGCGCTCCCCTTCCAGGTCTACCCAGCCGGTTTGCAAAATGCCTTGGGGATCAAAATAATAGCGGTCGTCGCCGATGGTCTGCCAGTGGGTACAAAGCGC
This sequence comes from Faecousia sp., assembly GCA_045605575.1. GTDB lineage: Bacteria > Bacillota > Clostridia > Oscillospirales > Oscillospiraceae > Faecousia. Next base: position 1,156 of record JAZUQE010000021.1, read on the forward strand.
ACCGTCCTCGCCAAAATAGCAGCGGCCTTGCTCCGTGTTCAGCCAGCCGGTGTGCATGGCGTGATCATCGGTGAAATAATAGCGGTTTCCGGCGATGGTCTGCCAGCCGGTGACGGGGTCGCCGTAAAAATCGGCGTACATGGTCACGCCGTCGCGTTCCAGCCAGCCGCTGCGGTCTACATGGCCATCATACCAGGTCCAGCCGAGCCAACATGCCAGCACCAGCACCAGGCAGGTCAAAGCAGAAAGCAGGAGTATCTTGTGTCCTTTTCTCACGCTGCACCTCCAAAATGTTCCAAAGTGTGTATATTCTACCACGCAGGCCGCTGCCGCGCAAGGCGGAAATCCTGTTATTCTCCGAGAAAGTATGTCATTCCGGGGAGCGCAGCGACGTGGGAATACGTTCCCTACAGGATGCGTCGGGACAATTGGATCGCAGAAAGAAGGCGCTGTCTTCCCATGCATCAGACAGCGCCTTCTTATATATCTCTATTTAAATGTGCACAGGACAGGGATTCGTCTTGCGGTTCATCCGGGATGCTTCGCAGCCTGCCTGTTGGAAACCGCATGTTAGACCGCCCCGTTGGGATTTATCGGGTAATGAAATACAGCAGCACCATGATGCCCAGGATGATGCGATAGCCACCGAACAGGGAGAAGCTGTTTTTGCGAACATATTCCATCAAGCCCTTGATGGCGGCCAGACTGACTACAAACGCCACGATGCAGCCTACGATCAGCACAGCTACCTCCAGCCCCTGGATCTGCACGCCGGAATCGATGAATTTCACCAGCTTCAACAGGCTGGCGCCCAACATGGTAGGAATGGCCAGGAAGAAGGAGAATTCCGACGCTGCGCTCCGGCTCACACCCAGCAGGATCGCTCCCAGAATGGTGGCCCCGGAGCGGGAGGTGCCCGGGATCAGACTCAGGCACTGGAAGCAGCCGATGAGCAGGGCCGTCTTCAGGTCGATGCCATATACGCTCTTGACCCTGGGTTCCAGCCCACGGTTGCGGTTTTCCACCAGAATAAAGGCAACACCATAGACGACCAGGGTGATGGCTACCGTAATATAGTTATACAGGTGTTCGTCCATCCAGTCGTCCAGCAGCAAGCCGATCACTGCCGATGGCAGCACCGCCGCCACCACTTTGAACCACAGCGCCCAGGTAAGCTTTTTCTGCTTGGGCTTCATGTGGGGAGAAAAGGGATTCAGCTTATGGAAAAACAGCAGGATCACCGCTAAGATCGCCCCCAGCTGGATCACGACCTGGAACATCTCGTAGAATTCCTCAGAGACCTTCAGCGTCATGACCTCGTCAAGCAATATCATATGTCCCGTAGAAGAAATGGGCAGCCATTCGGTGATGCCCTCAATGATGCCAAATACGATGGCTTTTAAAATTTCCAGCATAATACGCTCCTTATAAAGAAACAGGTTCTTTCGCCTGCGGCGGCATAATCGTTATTATTTTACATGGTATTTCGCCGATTGTCAACACAGGGGTGTCCAGAGAGAGAAGTTCACAATTTCCCATGGAAGTCTTTACAATTTGTTCACGCCAAACGCGGTTTTTCGGCTATAATGAGTAAAAAGGAAACTTATACAGGTCAGGAGGATTTCATATGGCTATCTCCGTACTGGTCGTGGAAGACGACCGCAATATTGCCGAGCTTTTGCAGATGTATCTGGAAAAGGAAGGTTACGCCGTGACCATTGCCGCTGATGGCGGCCAGGGTCTTGCCAAATTCCGGGCGATCAAACCCGATCTGGTGCTGCTGGATGTGATGATGCCGGTGATGGACGGCTGGTCCGTGTGCCGGGCGATCCGGGCAGAGGGACAGACTCCGGTGATCATGCTCACCGCCAAAGGTGAGACCGATGACAAGGTAGCGGGTCTGAAGTCCGGTGCCGATGACTATATCACCAAGCCCTTCGAAATGAAGGAAGTGCTGGCCCGCATGGAAGCTGTGCTGCGCCGCAGCGGTTCCGCCACTACGGAGGCAAAATCCCGGCGGCTGGTGTTTGACAAGCTGATCATCGATATGGATGCCTTTGAGCTCACCGTAGCCGGCAAAAAGGTGGATACGCCTCCCAAGGAAATGGAGCTGCTGTTTTATCTTGCCTCTTCCCCCAACCGGGTCTACACCCGTAACCAGCTTCTGGACGAGGTGTGGGGCTTCGATTATTTTGGAGACTCCCGGACTGTCGATGTGCATGTCAAGCGTCTGCGTGAAAAGCTGGAGGGCATTTCCGAGAGCTGGAGTCTGAAGACTGTCTGGGGCGTAGGTTATAAGTTCGAGGTGCAGTAAATCATGCGATCTACCTTCAGCCGAACCTTTTTCCCGGCGGCTTTGCTGCTTCTGACGGCTCTGCTGCTGGTAGGCTTCTCCTTTCAGCTCCTTGTCAGAAACTACCTGACCCAGCAGGCCTATCAGGATCTGGAGCATAAGGGTACGGCAGTCGCCGCCCTGGCATCGGCCTACTATACCGAGGGATCCATGTCCGGCCAGGATTTTCTGGTGAACTTGTCCTTTGCCGGTCAGCTTTCCGACGCCGACGCGGTGATCTTCGATAGAAACGGCGTTCTGTTGATTTGCTCCGATTCCCCTTTGGGCTGTCCGCACCAAAACTGGATCGTAGAGGAGCGTTACATCCAGCGTGTCCTTGCCGAGGGAGCAGTGCGCAACGCAGGAAAGCTCAGCGGACTGTATGAAGAATCCCGGTATGTGGTGAGCGTCCCGATCCTGGCGGCAGGCACCCAAAATGCCGTAGGAATCGTGATGGTCTCCATGCCTATGACCGCCACGCTGGCGATCCTGGACAGGATGTCTGACATCTATTTATTTGTCTCCTTGCTGGCCGTGGCCGCGGTTATGATCGTTATGAGCGTCTTTGCCCGGCGGCACAGCAATCCCCTCCGGGAGATGGCCCGGGCAGCCAGTGCCTTTGGCCATGGCGATCTGAACGCACGTGTAAAAGTCAGCAGTGCCTACCCTCTGGAGGTGGAGGAACTGGCCCTGGCTTTCAATAACATGGCAGACTCCCTGCAAAAAAGCGAATACCAGCGGCAGGAATTCGTTGCCAATGTCTCCCACGAGCTGAAAACACCCATGACCACCATTGGTGGCTACATTGACGGTATTTTGGACGGAACGATCCCTCCGGAAAAAAGCCGGCAATATATGGTCCTGGTTTCCGAGGAGACCAAACGGCTAAGCCGCCTGGTGCGCAGCATGCTGGATATCTCCCGCCTGCAGGACCAGGGTGGTATGCCCGATGGGCAGAAGCTGCGATTTGACATCTCCGAATGCGCCGGGCGGGTACTGATCTCCTTTGAGCAGAAGATCACCGCCAAAAAGCTGGATGTGCAGGTAACCATGCCGGAGCATCCGGTTTATACCATGGCAAACCAGGATGCCATTACGCAGGTCATCTACAATCTGGTGGACAATGCCGTCAAATTCTGCCCGGAGGGAAAGCATCTGGAGCTTTCCGTGGTCGAAGGTGGGAACAAGGTCTATGTGACCATTGGTAATGAGGGCGAGACCATTCCTCCGGAGGAGCTGCCGCTGGTATTTGACCGGTTCCACAAGCTGGATAAGAGCCGCTCAAAGAACCGGGATGGCTGGGGTCTTGGCCTGTACATCGTTAAGACAATTGTATGCAGTCACGGCGAAGATATTTCCGTTTCCAGCCGAAACGGAAAAACCGCTTTTACGTTTACCCTTCCTCTTGTCAATTAGCGAGGTCTTTATGATGAATGAAAATCCTAATTATCCCGAATATGAGCCCTGGAACCAGGATACTTACCGTACCGGCTCCACCCGTCCTCCCAAAAAGCATTGGGGCTTGATCGCGGCGCTGCTGACGCTGGTGATCCTGTTGGCGGGCCTTTCCACCATCCTGGGTCTTGTCAATATCCGCTTGATGGGCAAAATTAACGAGACGGCCCAGTCCGATACCCTGCCTATCCGCTTTTCCAATGCTTCTGACAATAGCAATGACCCCTTTACCTCCGATACCGTACCCGCCAGCGTGGATACGACACCTGCAGATCCTACCGAAGCAGCCCCCATTGTGATCGCAGGTACACCGCAGCAGACGGACCCCGTCACAAAAGACGGCGGTATGACGCTGCAGAATATCTATGAAGCGGTGATAGACAGTGTGGTGTCCATTTCCTGCACCGGCACTGGCAGCAGCACCGGCACCGGCGTGATCCTCTCTAAGGAAGGTTATATCGTCACCAACTGTCATGTGGTGGAAGGCGCACAAGCGATTCAGGTGCTACTGACCGACGGGCGCAGCATCCACGCCGAACTGGTAGGCATGGATGACGTGTCCGATCTGGCCGTACTGCGGGTCACGGCCCCGGACCTTTCCCCTGCGCAATTGGGGGATTCTGCCGCTCTGCGGGTCGGTGACAGCGTGGTTGCGATCGGCGACCCTCTCGGCATTGCGCTGCGGGGCACCATGACCGATGGCATCATCTCTGCCATCAACCGGGACATTGAAGTAGATGGCCGCACCATGAACTTGATCCAGACCAATGCCGCACTGAATTCCGGCAACTCCGGCGGTCCGCTGATCAACCGTTTCGGGCACGTCATCGGTATCAACACTATGAAAATGGGCAGCTCTCTGACCTCCTCCAACGTGGAGGGTCTGGGTTTTGCCATTCCCAGCGCCACAGTCAAGGAGATCGCCAACCAGCTGATCCTGCAGGGTTATGTGTCCGGCCGGCCCAGTCTGGGAATTACCGGCGAAATGGTGTCCTCTTTCTACCAGTTTTACTATCATCTGCCCCAGGGGCTGCAGATCACAGCTGTAAACGAAGGCAGCTGCGCGGCAGCCGCAGGTCTGGAAGAGGGCGATATCCTGCTCAGCATTGATGGCACAGCTGTCACCGACAGCAATTCCCTGCGCACGATCCTGTACAATTACGAACCCGGCGACAAGGTTACCGTGGTGATTTTCCGGGGCAGCAAGCGATATACCGGCACCATCGTTCTGGACGAAGCCGGTAATTGAGGAGACCGATATGGAACCGATCTACCAACTGAAATTTCCCATCACCGACCTGGTGGTGGACTGCTTCGGCAGACTGAAGCTTTCCTCCCTGCTGTATTTTGCCCAGGAAGCCGCCGGGCAGCACAGCGAGCTCCTGGGCTCCGGCTATGAGACGCTGGCCCGGCAAAAGCTGTTCTGGGCGGTGACCCGCCATAAGGTGCAGATCTCCCGCCTGCCCCGCCGTGGGGAAACCATCACCCTGGAGACCTGGCCCATGCCCACCACCAAGGTGGCCTATCCCCGTTCCGTACTGGCTTACGACGCGGAGGGAAAAGAGCTGTTTCGGGCGATCAGCCTGTGGGTGTTGATGGACGCGGAAAACCGGACTATGGTGCTTCCCGGCCGCAGCGGCGTCGAGGTGATGGGCACTCTGCGGGGAACAGAACTGGCTTCCCCCCATTCCCTGGTACCCAGGGCTCTGACCCGGAGCACCGAACGAACTGTGACCTACTCTTATTTAGACCGCAACGGTCACATGAACAACACCCGCTACTTAGACTGGGTGTCCGACCTGCTGCCCTCCGCCTTTCACCGTCAGCATGAGGCCAGAGAATTTACCGTTTGCTACGCCAGTGAAGCCATGGAAGGACAGGTCATCCGGCTGGATTGGGAGCTTTCCGAAGAGGGATGCTTGCAGGTGGACGGCCACCGCACACAGACAGATGAAGCCGGGAAACAGACCCGCACCTTTGCTGTTCAGGTCGTATACTAACAGTTTTCTGTAAACCTGTCGAGTTAGAAAAGTTTTCGTCGAAATCCGGCGCATTTTACCGAAACGCCTTGAAAACTAAGGGTTTTCAAGGCGTTTTTCGCAGGATGGCTGTGGAAAAACCTGTGGAGAGTGTTGATAACTTTTGATAATAAGTTGAAAAAATCCAAAACACCTGTTCATTTATGTAAACCCACATTCTGTTGCCGCCTTTTCTACATTTGCATTCCGCCACCTTATGTGTTATATTGAACGGCATAGGAAGGCAACTAGAAATTTATCGTGCAGGCCATTCAGTAGGGGAGGGTCTTGACCCTCCCTAATGTAACAAAATTTATCTGTGTTATTATGATGTAAATGACCTATTTGTTGCATAAAAACAAAACTTTTCGAGCCGTAACCAAGGGAGGGTCAAGACCCTCCCCTACAGTTCACGGAAATAAAACACACCGACAAACTGGAATTTGAAAAACAGGAGTTCGTTTATGGAAACAAAAAAACTCTATTATGAAGACTGCTGTTTGCGGGAATTTACCGCTGTGGTCACCGGCTGCAGGGAAGCCGAGGGGGGCTTTGCCGTGACGCTGGATGCTACCGCCTTTTATCCCGAGGGCGGCGGTCAGGCCGCTGATATGGGCACCTTGGATGGCATCGCCGTGTTGGACGTGCAGGAAAAGGGAGAACAGATCCTGCATCTCTGCGCCGAAGCGCTGGAACCCGGCAAAACAGTGGCCGGCTCCATCGACTGGGCCCACCGGTTCGATCTGATGCAGCAGCACACTGGCGAGCACATCGTGTCGGGCATCATTCACCGCCATTTTGGACACCACAATGTGGGCTTCCACATGGGCTCGGAGTTTGTGACCATTGACTTCGACGGCCCGATCCCTGCCGACGCCCTGGCCCGGATCGAGCGGGAGGCCAACGAAAAAGTATGGGAAAACGTTCCCGTTGCATGCTGGTATCCGGAACCGGAGGCACTTCCGCAGGTAGCGTACCGCTCCAAGCGGCCTATTCCCTGGCCTGTACGGATCGTGGAGATCCCCGGGGCAGATACCTGCGCCTGCTGCGGCATACACGTGCCTCACACAGGTCAGGTGGGACTGATCAAGCTCTTCTCCTGTGTCAAGTTCCACCAGGGCGTGCGCATAGAAATGGCTTGCGGTGGCCGGGCGCTGGAGCTTCTGAGCCGGGGCTGGGAACAGAACCGGCAGGTCAGTCAGGCCTTCTCCGCCAAAGTCATGGAGACCGGCGAAGCAGCCAGAAAAATGAATGAGCTTCTCGCCGCGGAAAAATTCCGCTGCGCTGGGCTGCAGAAGCAGCTGTTTTCCCGGATGGCGGCTGACTGCGCCGGCAAAGGCAACGTCTTATGCATTCAAAAGAGTCTGACAGCAGCAAACGTCCGGGACCTGGCGGAGGCCATCAGCCGGGTCTGCGGCGGTGTGGCTGCGGTGTTTTCTCAAAGTGGTGACCGCTTCGATGTGTGCCTGGCAAACATGGGCGGTGATGTGAAGCCTTTGGGCCAGGAGATGGCAAAAGCCCTCTCGGGCCGCGGCGGCGGAAAGCCGGGCTTTTTTCAAGGAAGCGTGCAGTCCGGCGAAAACGGGATCCGGGAATTCTTTTCCGGGTTTTGGCGCTTTGATGGGTGAGTTTTAGGGACTTCCCACAATTCTTTTTGTAAAAATTAGGGGTTTTTTACAAAACTGCTACTTTACAAGCTGTTTCGCTTGTTGTATAATGAATCTGTACGGGCTTATCGAAAAGCCTAAAAAACGTCTATTATGCTGCATGCGCAGCAATTAAAAAATGGAGGAATCTACCATGTCTGTTAAAGTTGCTATCAATGGTTTTGGCCGTATCGGCCGTCTGGCTTTCCGTCAGATGTTCGGCGCTGAGGGTTATGAAGTTGTCGCCATCAACGACCTGACCTCTCCCAAGATGCTGGCTCACCTGCTGAAGTACGACTCCACCCAGGGCAATTACGCCGCTCAGGGCCATGTTGTCGAGGCTGGCGAGGACCACATCATTGTCGACGGCAAGAAGATCACCATCTACGCTAAGGCAAACGCTGCCGAGCTGCCCTGGGGCGAGCTGGGTGTCGATGTCGTGCTGGAGTGCACCGGCTTCTACACCTCTAAGGCTAAGGCTCAGGCTCACGTGGATGCCGGTGCCAAGAAGGTCGTCATCTCCGCTCCTGCCGGCAACGACCTGCCCACCATCGTTTACAACGTCAACCACGAGACCCTGACCAAGGAAGACAACATCATCTCCGCTGCTTCCTGCACCACCAACTGCCTGGCTCCCATGGCTAAGGCTTTGAACGATCTGGCCACCATCGAGGCTGGTATCATGTGCACCATCCACGCTTACACCGGCGACCAGATGATCCTGGACGGCCCCCAGAGAAAGGGCGACCTGCGCCGCTCCCGCGCTGGTGCTGTGAACATCGTTCCCAACTCCACCGGTGCTGCTAAGGGGATCGGCCTGGTTATCCCGGAGCTGAACGGCAAGCTGATCGG
>JAZUQE010000022.1:0-8342 GCA_045605575.1 Faecousia sp.
GTATTGGCAAATCCGCATGGTTATTAGCAGTCCCATTAGCAAATTCTTAGCAAACACCAAATTCCTCGACCGTCGCCATAGTTGATTTTGGTAAAGAAAACAACCCAATAAATGCAGCTCTTGATTTACTTCAGGAGCTGCTATTTTTATTTTACAAGGAAAGGAGAAAACGCAATGAAGTGCCTAAGAAAATACAAGTGGGTCAAGATGCCCAGAGAAATCATGATCGATGACAAGGGTATCATGAACTACTATATGAAGCTGGCAGGCAGAGTGGCATTCCGTAAGGGTACGGCCCACTACTGTGGCTTTGAGAACCCTGTGGAGCCCGGAATGTGGGCTGGCGGTATTGTTGGACTCAAGAACATTCTGGGCGTTAAGAAGCGCCTGGTAGCCTTGTGGATCATGAACCAATTAGAGGATCTGGGTTACCTGACCTGGACGCTGGATGTTGATACCAAGCTGCTGACCTACAAGATCACCGATTGGGTGGTGGAATGCTCCGGTGCTGCCTGCGAGTCCGGGGCCGTGTATGCGTCCACCGGCTATGGGTTCTATTGTATGCCCAGATCCATTACCCAGCGTCTGGTAGACAAGTGTTATAAGTTTGGTCCTGCTGATGCCTTTTTGGATCTGTGGTGTCATACTGTCTATCGGGATTACGGCAATGCGTTCTCCTTTTTAGCTCCCGACATCCAGTATGAGAAGTACGGTTCTGTTCTGACTCTGGAAACCCTTGGCAAGCGCTGGGGTTGGGAGAAAACGAAGGTATGCCGTTTCTTCAAAAAGTACGGGGAATACTTTCAGCTTTACCGTCTGCCCGCTTCCTATGGCTGTGTGATCTTCAATCAGTGCTATCCTACTGAGGATAGGGTCACTATGCCCTCACAGGAGCAAGTTGTGAGTATTTTCAAGGAAATACTCATTCGGGCACGAAATACGCATACCGAGGGTACCCGGAACGAGAAGCTGAACCGATTCGTTGCGTGGTTGAGCCGCCGCTTGATGAAGGCATGGGAGGAGTCTGTCCAAAATCAGTCTGACAGCGAAAGTGAATCTAAAAACCAGTCTGGTAAGGGTGTGCTGAAAGCTAGCGTTGCATTTTTGGCCCCTATAATACGCGCGTATATTTCTCATGGTAGGAACTGTAAGCATAGTAGGAATTGTATTAATGACTGCCAGGGTAAGTTAATAGGGGAACCCGAAAAATCAGAAAATCCGCAGATAGGGGCAGTGCGCCCAATAGAGCCGGTCAACCTTTTTTCGTTACCAAACCCATTTTTAACAAATGATTGGAGTATGTATTATGGAACAGACCTATTTCCAAATCCAACTGGATAGAGCCGTGAAAGAGGCAGAAAAGCTGGTTAAGACACTGTATGCCATAAAAGCGGACTACGCAGATAAGCGTATCGAGGATGCACTGGCAAAAGCTGTTACCGCAACCAAGCTTTCGGAAGCTGTGACGTTGAAAACCAGATCCTTACCTGCCTATACAGGGAATCCTAGGGCAGAAGACATGGTTCTAGAAGCGATTGGAGAAGCAGTCCCCGTAAAGATTGGATTCACAGATCAGGCCTGGCTGAAAATAGAGATGCCCATCCTGCTGCCGCGAAAGGAGAAGTCATCCCGGAGCTATATCCGTGGCTTCCTCTATCCCGCGTTGGAGCAGTTTGCACTTAACAGGGAGAAAATCCGATACCGGAACTGTGTTCTGATCTTCCGCCATGTCTATGACCGGAACCGTCCGGAACGGGAATATCGGGATCATGATAACATCGAGCTGAACACTGTGGTAGATGCTGTTGCCATGTTCTTTCTGGTGGATGACACCCCTCTGGAGTGTCGGCATTACTACTGCAGTGCAGCAGGAGATATCGAGCGGACGGAGGTATACATCGTTCCGAGAGCCGATTTTCAGCACTGGCTGGACATGGAAAATGACCCGCCAAAGATACGTCAAGAAGAATCCGAAAATTCCGCCCTTGGGACGGAAAAAGATACGTAAAAGCGGCTGTTTTTACGTAAATTCAAATGACGTATCTTTTGAAAAGCGGAAAACCGTTGAGCCGCAACCACTTTTTAGGAAAAAGAAAATACTAAATTCAGGCCAGGAGGCGAGTCCCAGTGCCCGAATTCAGAAAATCACTTAGGAGGTACAAATGATCACCATCAGACCGGGCAGTCATGTCCACACCATTCTTACAATCCTGTCCTTTGTGGGAGAGTTCCCTGTGCAGTCACTGGGCCTTCTGGGCTCCGTCCGCTCCTACAAAGATTTGATCTATAAGTTGACGAAAGAACAGGAGTTTCGCTTCCCGGACTCGGATGAACGGATCACCTGCAGACTTCTTACTGTCAGCGGCAAGGGAAAGCACAAGACCATCCGCTTCTACAAAGGGGGACTTCCCTTGCTGGAGCGGTTCGATAAAGAACTGTACGAGGACTATCTTTACGAATTTGATGAACACACCTTCTCCGGAAATTCCCGCCATGTGGAGCGCAATCATCTGGTTGCGGAAGCGGCAGTCATGTGCATGAAGGCAGGCATTGAGGCCCGACCTTTGAAGGTGCCGGAGCTGATGGATGAACAGGTTCGGCTGCTGCGAATGCCCGATCCCTACTTCTATTTTGCCAGAGATCTGAAGCGGGTGAATGCGTATGAGATGAACAAGATCCGCTTCACCAGACTGGCCGGGGCAATCACTTACCTTGGTGGATGCTATGCGGTGTACAACACCCGGGATGAAATCATGAACTGGATGGGCGACGGAGAAATGAAGATCAGACTGCATCTGCATTCCATTTTCAAGCCCCTTCACTACTATGATTATCCTCTCCGGGAAGCGGCAGTCATGTTTGGAAAGGACTACGATACGGCGCTGGAGATGCTGGAGGAAATGAAGCGAACAAAAAATCTGGATAACGGATTGTTCCACACTTTTAAGGATATTTTCTTCGTTCCCATGAATGACTTTGGGGTCAGGCTTCTACGGGTGCTGACCACATGGAACTGGAGAGAGCGAATTCTGAACGGTTTATTTAACGAGCGGGACCGTTCCTTTGACCGGGGCTCTTTTACCTACGATGCCCATGTGAATGGCGAATTTCAGATATCCTTCTTGGATGGGAATATCCGACGGTTGTTCCATTTTCGTGAGGCGATTCTGCATCGAGATTTGAAGTGCCGGGTAGTCTGCTATCATGAGCAGGTGGAGTTTGTTCAGAAGTATCTGGCAGATTTGGTGACGCTGCGTACCGGTAAAATTGATACGGTGGAAAGCTGGCTGGAAATCAAGCCGGTGAGTTTGCTCCCGGAAAAGTAATTGAGAATAACGTCGCAGGAAAAAATAGGAGGTAAATCATGGTGAAACGTAAAAAGACGCACGTTGATTATGTGCTGGAACGGGAAATCAGACATGCATATGGAGTTCTGGACGATTTGAGGTTTATCAGAGAACTGTACCGGGATGACAGGCAGGAGCAGGCATATGGATTCTCACTGATGACGGTGAAAGCTGCTGAAGAACTTGCCCTGAATGTCCGACACCTGGCAGTCAGCTTGAATGCTTTCGATGCCGAAAAGGACGTGCCGCGCATGGTTGATCAGACTTACAAGGTTGAGATCGGCTTTACAGAACACGAATATTTCTGTATGAGAATTCCACTTCTTATTCCGGGAAAGGACATTTATTCCCTCAGATATCTGAAGAACAATTTGTCCGTAGTGCTGAATAGATTTTTTGAATATAGGCAGGGAATCAAAAGCAGCCAGTCCATTGTTGTTTTCCGTCATGTTTATAATATCAGACGCGATCCGTGGGAGCGAGTTGTCCCTGCGGATGCAGAAGTAGAATGCGTGATCAAACTGCTTTTCCAATATGTTTTTGGGGAAATACATGCGGTTAACTTCCGGCACTATCATTGCTGTGCGTTGGGGGAAGGTGAACGTACAGAAGTTTATATCATTCCTCTTTCTGAGTTTGGTCATTGGCTAATCCAGGAGACCATGATTCCGGAGAAAGGATGGAAATTGTACGATTCCACTATGGAGGCGAGGAATGTGATCAACAAAAATACACCTTGACGAAATTACGCAAATATGCGTAAAAATGGGCAGGGTAAATAAAAGTCTCCTCCAGGAGAATATCAGATTCTCTATTCTCTTAAATTGGACGCAAGCGGTTTGCCATGTTGCTTGCGTCCATTCACATTCTGTGGTATAGTATCTGCAAGAAAGGTTATTAGCCGGGGGTGACAAATCATGGATAAGGACATCATGAGGTGTTTACAAACCATCACGACGGAAGAACAGGCGATACTGGACGGTAGAACAACTATTGACCGGAATCTCTATATGCAGGGACAGGGGAATACCATCAATGCGAAAAAACTCCTGGCTGCAGGCAAACTGATTACCATTCGTCCCCATACTCGTTTTATCCATTTCCCGGAGCATACCCACGATTATGTGGAAGTGGTGTATATGTGCGCCGGCGAGACAACCCACATCGTAAACGGCAGACATATCAAACTAGAACAGGGCGATTTGCTGTTTCTAAGCCAGAGTGCTACCCATGAAGTCTGCAAGGCAGGGGAGGGGGACGTGGCGGTCAATTTCATTGTGCTGCCAGACTTCTTCGCGACCACGCTGACTGCCATCGGTGAGGAGGAAACTCCGCTGCGGAAATTCCTGATTGACTGCCTTTGCGGTCAGAATACCGGGCCGGGATACCTGCATTTTGACGTTTCCGGGGTTAAACCCATTCAGAATCTTGTGGAAAACCTCCTTTGGACCCTGCTGCAGGAAACACCCAACAAGCGGAAAATGAGCCAGATGACTATGGCGCTGCTGTTTATGCAGTTGACAGGTCACACCGAGACGCTGCTCAATGACGATTTGGAAGATGCCGCTGTTTTTCGTGTGCTGCGGTATGTGGAAACGAACTACGTCGGCGGAAGCTTTGGAGAGTTGACGGAGCAACTGCATTACGACCCCTCCTGGCTTTCTCGTGAGATAAAGCGGAAAACCGGCAAGACTTATACCCAGCTGGTGCAGGAAAAGCGGCTGGCCCAGGCAGCCTTTTTGTTGAAAAATACGGAGCGGAATGTGGCAGATATCTCCACAGCTGTTGGTTACGAAAATATCAGTTATTTCCACCGCATTTTTGCAGATGCCTACGGAAAATCTCCCAAGCACTACCGAATGCAAGAGAGGACACTTTTTTAGAAAACACAAGACCTCCCATTCCCACAATTGCTATGATAAACTGATAGCAACTGAAGAAGGGAGGTCTTTTCTTGCATTATTATTTGGCAATAGATATCGGTGCATCTTCCGGACGGCACATTTTGGGCCATGTAGAGGAAGGAAAGCTGATTCTGGAGGAAGTGTTCCGCTTCGATAACTTACAGCTCCATAAGAACGGCCATGACTGCTGGGATATGGACAATCTGTGGAACGGCATCATTGGCGGTTTGAAGGCCTGTAAGGAAATTGGAAAAATTCCCGCTACTGTGGGTATCGATACCTGGGCGGTTGACTATGTGCTGCTGGATGAAAAGGATGAAGTCATCGGTGATGCGGTGGCTTATCGAGACAGCCGCACCGAGGGAATGAACGAAATTGTAAATGCCATTATTCCGGCTGATGAGCTTTATTCCAGAACCGGCATCCAGTACCAACCCTTTAACACCATCTATCAGCTGATGGCTTTGAAGAAGGAGCATCCGGAACAGTTGAAGAAGGCAAAATGGATGCTGATGATCCCGGAGTACTTTAACTTCAGACTGACCGGTGTGAAACAGAATGAGTATACCAACGCATCTTCCACCAACCTTGTGAATGCGGAGAAGAAAACCTGGGATAAGGAAATTATTGCTTTCCTGGGACTTCCTACGGGCATTTTCCATGAGCTGGCGGTACCCGGCACGAAACTGGGTAATTTGCTTCCCGAAATTCAGGCAGAGGTAGGCTTTGATACCACTATGATCCTGCCTGCAACACATGATACGGGCTCGGCATTTCTTGCTGTACCTGCCCGGGATGAGTATGCAGTTTACCTGTCCAGCGGCACCTGGAGCTTGCTGGGGGTTGAGAATGAGGTTCCCATCACTACACCGGAAAGCCTTGCCCAGAACTTTACCAATGAGGGCGGCGCATGGTATCGTTACCGCTACTTAAAGAACATTATGGGTCTTTGGATGATCCAGTCCATCCGCCGGGAACTGAACGGCGTTGCCTATATCCAGGGTAAGCAGAAACGCACCGAATCTGCAAAGAAGTGGAGTTTCCCTGATTTGAGCGAAGCGGCAAAGAAGGAAAAGAATTACCGCAGCATCGTGGACGTGAATCGCGACTGCTTCCTGGCGCCTGATTCCATGATTCAGGCGATTAAGGATGAATGCGCACGTACCAATCAACCGGTTCCCGAAACTGTGGGTGAGATCATGCAGTGTGTCTACACCAGCCTCTCTATCTGCTACCGGGATGCAATTTTGAATCTGGAAAAACTGACGGGCAAGAAATACACCAGTATTAATATTGTTGGCGGCGGCTGTCAGGACGGTTATCTGAATGAACGCACGGCGAAGGCCACCGGCCTACCCGTTTATGCCGGTCCCATTGAGGGAACTGCCATCGGTAATCTGATCGTGCAAATGATTGAAGCAGGCGAATATGAGAACTTACAGACGGCTCGTGATGCGATCCGCAGAAGCTTTGAAATTAAGGAGGTACTTCCCAGATGAGCTACTTAGAAGCAAAAGCAAAATATGCTGTCCTTGGTATCGATACCGATGTTGCCATTGCCAAACTGAAGAATGTCCCTGTGTCCCTGCACTGCTGGCAGGGTGATGATGTCCGCGGTTTCGACACCGACCCCAGCAAGCCCCTCACCGGCGGCATCCAGACCACCGGCAACTATCCCGGCCGTGCCCAGACTCCCGAGGAACTGATGGCCGACCTTGATATGGTTTTGAAGCTCTGCCCCGGCACCAAAAAAATGAACCTCCATGCTTCCTATGCCATCTTCGAGGATGGTGACTGGGCCGACCGGGACAAGCTGGAACCAAAGCACTTCCAGAAGTGGGTGGATTTCTGCAAGGAGCGGGGCCTGGGCTGTGACTTCAATCCCACCTTCTTCTCTCACCCCAAGGCCATCGGCCTGACCCTGTCCTCTCCCAATCCCGAAATTCGTAAGTTCTGGATCGACCACGGCAAGGCCTGCATCCGCATCTCCACTTATCTGGCGGAAGAGCTGGGCCAGCCCTGTGTTATGAACATCTGGACCGGTGACGGCTTCAAAGATATTCCTGCCGACCGCATGGGCCCCCGCGTCCGCTATAAGGAAGCCATCGACGAGATCCTTAGTGAGCCTTTCGACTTTAACAAGGTCAAGCCTTGTGTGGAAAGTAAGGTCTTCGGTATCGGCGTGGAAGCATATACCGTTGGCTCTGCCGAATTCAGCCTGAGCTA
Source organism: Faecousia sp. (assembly GCA_045605575.1). Classification (GTDB taxonomy): domain Bacteria; phylum Bacillota; class Clostridia; order Oscillospirales; family Oscillospiraceae; genus Faecousia. The sequence continues at coordinate 7,478 of JAZUQE010000022.1, forward strand.
CGCCGCCATGAACAAGGATAAGTGCATTCCTCTGATGGACAACGGCCACTATCATCCTACCGAAGTCGTCAGTGATAAGATTCCCGCTCTGCTGACCTTCTTCCCGGAGATCGCCCTGCACATCACCCGTCCCATCCGTTGGGATAGCGACCATGTGGTTCTCCTGGACGATGAGACCAAGGAAATCTGCAAGGAAATCGTCCGCTGCGGCGGTCTTGAAGGTAGTGTGAAGATGGCACTTGACTACTTCGACGCTTCCATTAACCGCATTTCCGCATGGGTGGTGGGCTTCCGCAATGTCCAGAAGGCTCTGTTAATGGCCCTCATTACCCCCGACTTGACGGCAATGCAGAATGCCGATAACTGGACAGAACTGATGGTCATGCAGGAAGAACTGAAGACCATGCCCTTCGGCGAGATCTGGACAGAGTACTGCCGTGAATGCGGTGCACCTGCCGACGGTGAGTGGTTCGCCGATGTGAAGAAATATGAAGCCGAAGTTCTGATCAAGAGAGGATAAGCTATGAAGAATATTATGAATGCTCCCTTTGTGGAGGAAATGCGGAAAACCACCGCAAATATGTACCGTCTTGGATGGGACGAGCGCAACGGCGGCAACATCAGCTATCTGCTGGATGAAACCGAAGTAGGGGAGTACCTTGACCTGAACAACGTCATCCGCACCATCCCTCTGGGCTTCGATGCCACTTCCATTATTAGTAAAATCTTCATCGTCACCGGCACCGGCAAGTATTTCAAGAACGTGGACGGCGATCCCGAGACCAATCTTGGCATCGTTCGTATAGCAGCCGACGGCCAGACCGCTGAACTGCTGTGGGGCTATAAGGATGGCGGCAAGTTTACT
>JAZUQE010000023.1:0-3088 GCA_045605575.1 Faecousia sp.
CGTCGATTCCCACAAACCGATATAACAGCATCGTCAGCCACAGGGTCATCGCCACCGTCAGTGGAATCACCTTGATCCATGTCTGCTTCACATACTGGCCGATGACCGTCTGGATCGCCAGGGCAAATCCGCCCAGAATAAATCCGCCAATCAAATAGGCCACACATACCACGCCCACAAATCCGTTGCCTTGACCCATGATAATACCTCCTTATACCGTCTGTTTCTTATGTTTTATTCTTCCTGAATGCCTGACAAACCAGATAAAGCACACCGCCCACGATGCCGCCCCAAACCATGGTTACAGCCACATGAACTGTCAGTCCAAGAATCCAACCCCATAAACTCATGGTAACACCTCCTACAATATAGTTAAGGTTTTAGGCACGGCAGCCAGCCGTGTCTATTTCCATCTCAAAGCCGAAACTGTTAGAATGGGAGTGGAAATGGCCTGACGCAACACACCATGGGCTTGCACGCCCGTTTTGGAGTCTGTCAGCCGCCTCTCTCATTCGCAGTATTCGATTTAAGCAGGTTGTCCCACCGTTTTTCGGTGCGTTCGTGTAATTGACCAGGAGATTGAACAGGCAATGAGTAAAAGCGGTCGCCATGAATTTATCAACCAGGAGGTACTTTTTTATGAACGCTGTTGGTATTGATGTGTCCAAAGGCAAGAGCACGGTGGCGATTCTCCGGCCATTTGGTGAAGTTGTTCGCTTGCCCTTCGATGTGCTCCACGATTATGGGAGCCTTGAAAGGCTGGCAGATCAGATCATCTGCCTGGATGGGGAGTCCCGTGTCCTTATGGAAGCTACAGGACGCTACCATGAGCCTGTTGCCGCAGCACTGCATGAACGGGGCATCTATGTGTCCGTACTGAATCCGTTGGCGATTCATGGATACAATCCGGATGGTAAAGTCCGCAAAGTCAAGACCGACCAGAAGGATTCCATGAAAATCGCAAAATTCATACTTGACCACTGGACGGATTTGCGAGAATATACACCTGTGGAAGCTGTAAGACAACAACTGAAAATCTTTAGCCGCCAGTATAATCTCTACATGAAGTCCAGCGTGGCTCTGCAAAGCAACCTGATTTCTCTGTCCGACAAGGTCTTTCCCGGTGTAAATGAGATATTTTCCAGCCCGGAAAGAGCGGACGGACATCAGAAATGGGTGGATTTCTTCACTACCTTCTGGCATTGCGAATGTATCAGCCGTGTCAGTGAAGAAGCTTTTGCGGAACGCTACAAGAAGTGGTGCAAGCGGAAGGGTTACAACTTTTCTGCAAAAAAGGCTGCCGATGTTTACATCGAAAGTCTGGGCCACATTGTCACACTGCCCAAGAACAACAACACCAAGCTGCTGATCCAGACGGCTGCCAAGGAGCTGACCGCAATGAATGAGCTGCTGGCCTCTGTTCGGGCAGAGATGGTACGGTTGGCAAAGGAACTGCCGGAATTTGAGACCGTACATGCCATGTACGGAGTGGGCGAAACCACTGCCGCACAGCTTATGGCAGAGATTGGTGATATCCGAAACTACCCTCGCAGAAGCGCTTTGGTAGGCTTTGCCGGCGTGGATCCGGAGATTGACCAGTCCGGCAAGAAGGACAGCAAAAGCAAGCCTTCTACAAAGCGCGGTTCGCCCCACCTGCGGAAAACTTTGTTCCAGATCATGACGATCTATCTGCAGCACAGCCCCGCTGACGAGGCTGTGTACCAGTTCCTGAACAAGAAACGTTCCGAGGGCAAACCCTACTACGTCTACATGACAGCCGGCGCTAATAAGTTCTTGCGGATTTACTATGCACGGGTCAAAGAGTGCATGGCAAAGCTTGATGCCCCCGCCGAAACCGTCGAAGATAACGGCTGATAAATGCGGCTACTTACCCAGCCGATGAACCCTTCAGTTCACCGGCAGCTTTGCTATACCCTTTTTACAGCACTACTCACAGAAAAATTTTCTTCATTTGGGACTTGACTTTTTATTTGCAGACTCCAAACTTTCCATCAGCGCTTCGGCAGACAGAATGCCGTCCACCGCCGCGGACATGATGCCACCGGCATAGCCCGCGCCTTCGCCGCAGGGATACAGACCCCGCAGTTGGGCCTGTCGGTCCTCTCCACGGAGGATCCGCACCGGGGAGGAACTGCGGCTTTCCGGTGCCGTCAGCACGCCATTGGGATCCGCAAAGCCTTTCAGGCTGCCGTCCATCAGCGGCAATGCCTCGCCAATGGCCCGGGTAATCTTCTCCGGCAGCACCTCATGCAGATCGCACCAGGTCACACCGGGCCGATAGGTAGGCACCACATTTCCGGCAGCGGTGCTGGGCCGTCCTGCCAGGAAATTGCCCACGGTCTGGGCCGGGGCATGATAATTCCCGCCGCCGGCTGCAAAGGCCGCTTCTTCGATTTTTCTCTGCCAGTACATACCGCCCAGGGGGCCTTCATAGGGGAAGTCGGCAGGATTCAAGGTCACAAGCAATGCCGCGTTGGCGTTTTCGCCGTCCCGATCCGCGTAGCTCATGCCGTTGGTCACCACCCGGCCCTCTTCCGAAGCCGCGGCAACCACATAGCCGCCGGGGCACATGCAGAAGGTGTAGACAGTTTCGTTATCCAGGTGCTTCACCAGCTTGTAATCCGCCGGAGGCAGCACCGGGTCCACCCGGCCATACTGGGCCGCATCAATGGTGGACTGCTTCTGCTCAATGCGGACACCCATGGAGAAAGGCTTGGGTTCCATGGGAATGTCCAAAGAATGAAGCATCTCAAAGGTATCCCGGGCGCTGTGGCCGATGGCGAAGATGGCCTTGTCGCAGGGAATGACTTCCCTGCCGTTGACTTCCAGCCCTGTGAGCTGACCGTTATCGGAACGCAGTCCGGTGACATGGCTCTGGAAGCGCACCTCGCCGCCCAGGGAAATGATCCGCTGGCGGAGATTCTGTACCACTTCCAGCAGCACATCGGTGCCAACATGGGGTTTGGCATCGTAAAGGATGTCCTCCCGGGCTCCGGCCTTCACAAACTGTTCCAGAATCCAGCCGATTCGGGGATTGTTCACGCCGGTGTTCAGCTTGCCGTCGGAG
>JAZUQE010000024.1:0-9669 GCA_045605575.1 Faecousia sp.
GGGTGGATGATGGGACTTGAACCCACGATCTTCAGAGCCACAATCTGACGCCTTAGCCAACTAGGCCACACCCACCAAATATTCATTTTTGCTGATCGACTGCCTTAGAAGTGGCACGCCAGGAGGGACTCGAACCCCCGACCTACTGCTTAGAAGGCAGTTGCTCTATCCAGCTGAGCTACTGGCGCATTTCTAATGGAGCGGGTGACGGGAATCGGACCCGCGTATCCAGCTTGGAAGGCTGGTGTTCTACCATTGAACTACACCCGCGAATCCACTTACTCCTGACTGATTCAGCTAGTAGATTCTAGCACATAAATCTCGATATGTCAAGGCTGCAGGCCCGGAATTTCTGGGATTTTTTCATAAATCACATCTGCCACTGCTCCGTCAGCACATTTACACACATTTTCAAAGCGGTTGGCAACTACGCCGTCGGCAGGACAGAAGGCGTAATCCGCACCCTCCAGCATAGTCAGGTCATTCTCTGCATCGCCTACGCAGACCAGGATCCGCCGCCCCAGGCGCTTCTGAAGCGCGCGGGCAGAGGCCAGTTTGGAGCAGCCCTTGGCGTGCATATCCGCGATCCGGGCGCAGGCCCGGAAGATCTCCACCTTGTCGCCATAGGCGGCCTCAATATAGTGCAGAGCTTCATCGAACTGCCGAAGCTCCTCTTCGGTGGCCTCGTACATGGAAGCTACGGTGTTCTCCCGGAACTGACCGTAGAGACTGAACTTGATAAAAGGGCCTGGGATCTGATCCGGGGCTGCGTATTTCCAGGGACAGCCATTATGGTCGCAGTAATCCTCCCAGCCTGCGTCTTTGCGCATCAGATAATGGGCATCGATGGCCTGCACTTCCACATTCAGGTGGGGGAAACGGGTCTGGAGCTCCGGCAGTACCACCATGGGATCCAGATCAATAGGGGAAAACCGGGTCAGTAGGTCCGTGGCCTCGTCATAGTCGGCGCTGCCGTTGTATAGCAGCAGCGGCGCGTTGTGAGGCACAATATGCAGAATATTGCGCAGCGACATGGGGATGCTGCGGCCTGTATTCATGGTGAACATGCCGCCGTGATCCATAAAATAGCGGATCGCCTCCAGATTCCGCTGGGGGATGGTAGAATCCGGCGCAGTCAGCGTGCGGTCAAAATCAACCGTCAGTAATACATCTGAAAAAAGAGCCATAAATAAGTCTCCATCATGGAAATTGAATCATGTTCTGATCAATTCATTTTCTCCAGTTTTTCAATTACTTGTTGGAAATAATCCGGCAATGGCGCAAATACCATCACCGGGCGGCCATCTCTGGGATGGCGGAAACAGAGTGCTCCCGCGTGGAGGCACTGGCTATCCTGCCCCAATTCCGGCTTTTTATGACCGTACACGGTATCGCCCAGGATGGGGTGACCGATATGGGCCATATGTACCCGGATCTGATGGGTGCGGCCGGTTTCCAGCCGGCAGCGGATGTGGGTGTAGCCCCGGTAGCGGCGCACTACCTCCCAGTGCGTCACAGCTTCTTTGGAATTACGGGCGATGACGCACATTTTCTTCCGGTCGGAGGGGTGGCGGCCGATGGGGGCGTCCACGGTGCCGCTGTCTTCCCGGAAAGAACCGCAGACAATGGCCTCATAGGTTCGGGCCATGGTATGATCTTTCAGCTGGCTTGCCAGCATATTGTGGGAATAGTCGTTTTTGGCCACAGCCAGCAGACCGGAGGTGTCTTTATCGATACGGTGGACGATGCCGGGCCGCAGTTCGCCGTTGATACCGGAAAGCTGGCCAGCCATGGCGTGCAGCAGACCGTTGACCAGCGTATCATCTTGATGCCCTGCCGCCGGATGGACTACCAGCCCTTTGGGTTTGTTCAGCACCAACACATCGTCATCCTCGTATACGATGTCCAGAGCCATTTCCCGGGGCGCAATGTCCACTTCCTTGGGCTCGGGAAGCTGGTATTCGATTTGGTCGCCCACATTCAGCTTGTCATTTTTCTTGCCTGGCTTGCCGTTGCATTTGACAAGACCCTCTTCTATGAGCTTTTGGGCGGCGGAGCGGCTTAAATGATCGTCGGTTCGGGCCAGAAAAGCGTCCAGCCGCTCACCGGGCAGATCTGCAAACAGGGTCATTTCTTTTCTTCCTTCCAGAATTCCCGGTTAAAAAAGGCCAGATGCACCAGCAGCAGGATGCAGCCACAGGTCACAAAGCAGTCGGCAACATTAAACACTGGGAAACGCATAAATTCTACTTCAATCATATCGACCACATATCCCATGCGCAGGCGGTCGATCATATTGCCCAGGCCACCCGCGTACACAGCCACTAAGCACCAACGTTCGAAGGTAGTGAAGGGCAGCTTGTTCCTGGCAAATACCCAAATGAGCCCAACGGTAAATGCGGCAAAAACCAGGAAAAACAGCCACTGCATCCCCTGAAACGCGGAAAAAGCCGCACCGGTATTCTGAACGTAGGTCAGATGAAACAGACCGGGGATCGCCTCGACCTGGGAATACAGCGGGATGTTCTCTACCACCAGCCATTTGGTGATCTGATCCGCGGCGGTGACCAGCGCCACAAACAGGGTCATAAGAAGATATTGCATGGTGAGCCTCCTAAGTATACGATGGAATTATCTTATCATTTTCCGTTAGGATTGTCAATTTAGTCAGGTAAGAAATGCCTGTTTGAAACTGAAACCTTTTTTCAGGGTACTATGGGTATGAAATGTGCAGTGGAAAACGTGCAAAAGAAAGGGCTGAGCCTTGCGAAAAATGACGAAAACGGTCATATTTAAAGCGAGAAAAAAGAAACGGAAGAAGCGGGTTCTTGAGAGATTACGCGGGTGTTTGTGCGAACATTGCTTACAAATTTGACAAGTTTACGTATGATTTTAAAAAGTTAAAAGTCGCATTTTGTACATGATGTCAGATTGAGGGTTACTAAATTTGGAAGAAACGTGCATTGAAACAATAGAAACGGAATGATAAAATCACTATAGAGTCATTAGAAAAAGTCTGTGCTTATTCTGTGATAACATAATGAAGGAGTGAATGAAATGGCAAAACGAATGCTTAGTCTGTTTTTGGCAGCGGTCATGATCCTGGGAATGATCCCGGCAATTTCGCTGGCGGCTGTTGCGCAGACAGACACTGAAGTGGAACAGCAGGTTGCTGCAGTGGTCAGTACACCTACATGGAGTGCGGATTTCGACGATCCCAACAAGGTGTATGATCAAGCGAATACGAGCACTGTTACCAACTCGGTTTGGAAGGGCTACAGCCCCAACAGCTATACGCTGAGCATTGCAGAAGAAGAGAGCGGCAACAAGTATCTGCGGATCCAGGGCGGCGATGCCGGTACGGCCTTTGTGCTTAGAGGCACCAATATGGCGCCCATGAACAAGGCGATCATGTCTCTGGATCTGCTGCGACAGGCAGCTAACAATGACGGATTCCATCTGGCCTTTGAGGACGAAGATGGGAATGCGTTGGCACTTCTGTTTGTGTGGCCCCAGAATGGCAAGATCGCCTACAACACGACCAATATGGGCGTGGAAGGCGGCGGCTGGAAGGACACCGGTCTGGTGGTGAGCCATGGCGAGTGGGAAAATATCAAGGTGGCGGTCATCCAGAGTGAAAACGAGGGAGAAGACCAGATCATCGTGTCCTACGGCGGACAGACCAAGACTATTTCCGGTACTTTCTCTAAGTCTACTAAGCCGGTGAACAATGTTCTGATCTATTGTCCCGGTGGTTATCAGACTGTGATTCGGGATCTGGGCCTGGACAATCTGGCAATCTACCCCTACATTCCTGCCGAAGCGGTGACTCTGAACAAGGAAACTGCCGGGCTGGAAGTGGATTCTGCTTTGCAGCTGAATGCCACCGTGGCTTCCGACGCCGGCTGCATTACTGACGTAAAGTGGAGCAGCAGTGCAGATGCCGTTGCTACCGTGGACCAGACCGGTAAGGTAACGGCTGTTGCTGCCGGTGAAGCGGTGATTACGGTCACCGTCACCAGCATCGATGGCACCGTGGCCACAGATACCTGCACTGTGACGGTGACGGTTCCGGATGTTCCCGAATTCACTCCCGTTAATGAACCTACATGGAGTGCGGATTTCGACGATCCCAGCAAGGTGTATGACAAAGCAAATACGAGCACTGTTACTAACTCGGTTTGGAAGGGCTACAGCCCCAACAGCTATACGCTGAGCATTGCAGAAGAAGAGAGCGGCAACAAGTATCTGCGGATCCAGGGCGGCGATGCCGGTACGGCCTTTTTGCTTAGAGGCACCAATATGGCGCCCATGAACAAGGCAATCATGTCTCTGGATCTGCTGCGTAATGCGGCCAACAATGACGGCTTCCACCTGGCCTTTGAGGATGAAGATGGAAAGGCTCTGGCGTTGCTGTTTGTGTGGCCCCAAAGCGGCAAGATCGCCTACAACACGACCAATATGGGCGTGGAAGGCGGCGGCTGGAAGGACACCGGTCTGGTGGTGAGCCATGGCGAGTGGGAGAATATCAAAGTTACGATCATCCAGAGCGAGGCTGAAGGCGATGACAAGATCCTGGTGACCTATGGCGGACAGACCAAGACCATTACCGGCACCTTCTCGCTGTCCGACAAGCCTGTGAACAACATTCTGATCTACTGCCCCGGTGGCTATCAGAGTGTGATCAAGGATCTGGGCCTGGACAATCTGGCTGTCTATGAGATGGTGGATATCACCGACCTGGCCTTTGAAAAGAGCAGCTATGAGATCTGCGGTGGTGAGAGCCTGCAGCTGAATGTGAAGCTGACACCTGCCAATGCGTATCCCACCACTCTGACCTACACCTCCTCCAACACCAAGGTGGCGACGGTGGATGGCAAGGGCGTTGTCACCGGCGTGATGCCCGGTACTGTGACCATTACGGCTACCGCTCCCTCCGGTGTTACGGCTACCGCTACCGTTACCGTCACCGGCTACGGCGATGTGACTGTTTGGGAAGAAGACTTTGAGGACTGGGCCATCGATTCCAACGGCGGTTTCGCCATCACCAACAATCAGCCTCATCTGGGCTCCATCAAGGTGGAGGATGCCTCCGCTGTGGGCGGCGACGGCAAGGCGCTGGTGCTGAGAAGATACCCCGATATCACGAAGATCACGCTGCTTGCCAAGAAGCAGCTGCCTGCGCCTGTGGCGCAGGTGGTATTTGAGTACGATATCATGGATGCCCAGGGTGGCCACGGCAATATGCGTATGGCCATGCCCACCAAGGACGGTACCGAGGCCGGCAGCCAGATCGCTCTCGGCTTGGCCGGTATGGTGGTCTATCATGCGGGCGTCCGTACCACCACAAAGAACCTGGGCGTGGGTGTGTGGCGTCACATCAAGCTCATTATGAACACAGACACCGGCGTATGGTCTCTGTGGATGGACGGCGAGCTGCTGGGCTCCGGCACAACGCTGCTAAACAATGAGCCTATGCAGTATGTTTTCTTCCAGGCGGCTTATGAGCTGCAGGATGTGTCCAACGGTGTCTGGTACGATAACTTTAAGGTTTCCATCCATGTTCCCGCGGAAGGCCTGGAACTCACGGAAGAGAATGTGACCCTGCACGGTGCGGAAAGCCATCAGCTGGTGACCAATCTGACACCTGCCGGTGCAAATGATCAGCTGGTGTATATTTCCTCCGATCCTTCTGTGGCCGTGGTTGACAGCCAGGGCGTGATCACCGGTGTGAGCGCCGGTACCGCTACCGTTACCGCCAAGGTCGCCGACGGCATAGAGGATACCGTCCAGGTGACCGTGGAGCCTCTGCCTCCCACGGACATCCAGCTGAATGTGGATAGCATTACCCTGCCCGCGGGTGCCCACACCTGGCTGACGGCCACTGTGGTTCCCAATGCGGCTATGCCCAACACCGTGACCTTCGCCTCTTCTGACAAGAGCATCGTCACTGTGGACGAGTACGGCGAGATCCTCTGCCTGAAGGCCGGCACGGCAACGATTACCGCTACCTGCGGTGATGTGAGCAAGAGTATTTCCGTCACTGTGGGTGATCCTGCTGTGATGAAGACCATCCAGGTCACACCCGATGGCACTTCCATTGCGGATGCCCTGGCACAGATCGCCGCCGTCAATGCCACCGAGGCTAAGATGACCGGCAACATCGTGGTAGAGCTGGCTGACGGCTACTACTACATCGACGAGACCATCAAGATGAACGAGCTGCACGGCGGCACCAATGGCTACAGCGTCGTTTGGAAGGCCGCTGAGGGCGCAACCCCCATCCTTGGCGGCGGTAAGTACTTCTCCGGCAGCCTGTTTGCGGATGAAGACAACGACGGTATCTACACCATCGACCTGGCTAAGCTGGGCATTCCCAAGGTGGCGGATCCCGACACCATGGCTACCACCCGTCAGCTGTTTGTGAACAATGTCCGTGCCACCCGCGCCCGCTCCGAGGGCGGCTTGACCAATGCCTATTACTACATGGACGGCGGTGTCAACAGAGGCCATGTGAGCGAGGACGAATATCTGGCTGACTTTGCCCGGGTCCAGGATCTGGAGTTCGTATACCAGGAGCTGTGGACCCATCCCAGAGTGGGCGTTGCCGGTATCGTGAAGAATGGTGACGGCACCATTAACATTACGATGGATCAGCCCGGTTGGAACTTCGCTTCCAACAAGAGTGCTTCCAGCTGCGGCTCCGATGGCCCCCGCTGGATCGAAAATGCCCTGGAGCTGCTGGATCAGCCCGGCGAGTGGTATTTGAACGAGGAAACCCAGATCCTCTACTACATGCCCAGATCCTGGGAGAACATGGCCGATGCCACCTTTATGCTCCCGCTGATGGACGACTACGATCCCAACGGCGCAATCCGCGGTCTGATGCACATTGAGGGTACGGACTACGACAACATGGTCCACAACATCCGCTTTGAGGGCATCACCTTCGCGGATACTACCTGGACCAGACCCAGTACCCAGCACGGCCACTCTGACGCGCAGAACAACCACATCCGTGAGAGCGGCGACCGGCTGCCCGATGCGGCCATCACCGTGGCAAAGGCTAACGGCGTGTGCTTCACCGGTTGTACCTTCACCCGTCTGGGTATCACCGCTGTGAAGATGGTTCGCGGCGTGCAGAACAGCCACTTTGTGGGCAACCACTTCTATGACATCTCCGGCAGCGCTATCAACATCGGCGATCCCAGCTACAGCAACGCCAATGTGAGCAATCCTGCCGATCTGCGGATGATGATGAAGAACGATGACGTTCTGAACAACTATATCCATAACATCGGCGTAGACTTTAACTCCTCCGCTGCCATCTCCCTGGGCTTCGGCGCGGATATGGACTTTAACTACAACGAGCTGTTCAACATGCCTTACTCCGGCTACCATATCGGTTACGGCTGGCAGACCCGGTTTGAGAACAATCTGAAGAACCTGGTCATCGGCAACAACTTCATCCATGACTTCATGGGTGACGGCGTGGCGGATGGCGGCGGTGTGTACACCCTGGGTAACTCCAGCGGTGACGGCTACAACAAGATCCACTCCAACTATGTCAAGACAGTTCTGGATGTTGCCGGTCCTCTGTACTGCGACGAAGGTTCTACCTACTACGAGCTGTACAACAACCTGGTTGACTTGTCCAAGGTTTCCGACTGGAAGGGCGACACGACCATGAGCTGGCTGCAGATGAATGCGGCTTCTCATCACTTGTATGTCCATGACAACTTTGCTACCCTATCCAAGTACTATTCGAATTCCAATGATAACGATGTCGAAAATGCCCAGCTGGAGGATCCCAACAACTGGAGCGCAGGCGCACAGGCAGTGATTGATGGTGCTGGCTTGCAGAGTGAGTATGCCCATCTGAGAAAGGGCCATGCAGAGCTGATCGTTGTCAACTTGGCGGATGGCTCCGATATGCAGGTCGGCGACAGCCTGCAGGTGAGCGTCAGCTACACCGACGGCAAGGATAAGCCCGTTTCCGGCGGCAGCTACATCAAGGCCTTTGATACCACTACCCCCGATATCCTGGAAGTGACTGCCGATGGCAAGATCACTGCTCTGAAACAGGGCATTGCGGTGGTCCGGATCTGGGTCGTATCCAATGACATTCTGGATGTGGTAGAAAAGACTGTCTATGTCCAGGATGAGATCAATCAGGTGATCTTTGAGAACTTTGAGGGCAAGGATACCCTGTCTATGTCTGACGAGGCCGACGGCATCGCACTGAAGCCCTACGCAGTAACGAAGATGGGCCGTGTCAAGACCCCCACTGCGCAGCAATATACCATCACTGTGGCTGATGAAAGCGTTGCCAAGATCGTGGACGGCGTGCTGGTTCCTGTGAGTGTGGGCAGCACCACACTGACGGTTAAGGTTGAAGTAGATGGTATGGTTGGTGAGTTTACCTATCAAGTGGAGATCACGCTGGCCAAGACCTTCACCGTGGATTACCTGGAGGATTTGTTCAATTCCAACAAGAAGGATTGGACCAATGCCAACAACGCCACCACCTGGGAGCAGGTGGAGGACACCAGTCTGACCACCAAGCTCAACGGCTGGACCACCTACAGTGGCCGGACCTTTGAAAATGAACTGCTGACCTTCAAGCTGAAGCTGGACATCACCCAGACCGGCGGTTGGCCCTGTATTGTGATCCGAGCTGACTCTACAACCGTCAATACCGCGGGCGGCGGTGCTTCCGGCTATGTGCTGTGCTTTGGCGGCAAGAACAAAGCAGGCACCATCGAGCTGCAGCGCTGGAATGCCAAGACCAGAACCATGATCATTGGTGATCTGGAGGGCTTTGAGCCTGTAACCGGTATCTACAACCTGCCTCACGGCGTAGATGACGGGCAGGAGCACTTGATCCAGTTCGGCGCGCTGACCGACGGCGGCAAGACCAGACTGGTGCTGTACATTGACGGCGTGCAGAAGCTGGACTTCATGGATGACAGTGAAGACGCGCTGACCGCACCCGGCTATTTCGGTATCATCGGCCGTAATGAGGTCTACTACCTAAGCCATGCTTCCGCAGAGGACAGCTATCTGTCCGCAGCCATTGGCGGTAAGATGTATAGTGACTTCCAGGAAGCTCTGGAAGAAGCCAAGCCCGGCGAGACGGTGAAGCTGCTGGCAGATGCCGAGGCTGAGGGCGTGCTGATCAAGGAAGGCATCGGCCTGGATCTGAACGGCCATGATCTGACTGCGGATTATCTGGTGGCCTTCTCCGGCAGCCAGGTGCGTGACAGCATCGGTACGGGCGTGCTGAAGTGCGAGAATGTCCGACTGGAAAAGGACAACGAGCAGATGCCCGTTTGGGTAGAAGACGAGAGCGGTTATCGGTTCTTCACGCTGAAGTCTCAGCAGAAGTACCGCAACCAGACTGCGGATGGCTTCGAGTTTATCGCAAAGCCTGTTCTGGGCAGCCACGCCAATGATATGTTCCTGGCCCAGAGCGAGACCAACGGTCTGACCATCAAGGTCCGTTTGAACTGGACCTCCAATTCCGGTAAGGCTGTGGAGCAGTTCTTCATCCTGGATCCTGCGGATGCGAAGACTGTCTACAGCGAGGAAGATAAGGTCATTCAGCTGAATGTGACCGGTGCGGGCTCCTATGTGGATAAGCTCTACACCACCTGCTACATCGAGTCC
>JAZUQE010000025.1:0-2606 GCA_045605575.1 Faecousia sp.
CGGCAGATGCTACGCCCGACAAAGCGGGCTTGCATCTGCCGGGCACCGCAACAGGGCGTCCCTACGGTTTGTCGGTGTGTAAAACACACCGACAAACTGAAATACAAACCTTCACGAAAAAGCACCCTCTTCGCCGATTTGGGCAAAGAGGGTGTTTTTTATTTCACATCAGCACAGCTTGGCGCCGGCGGGGATCGCATCGTCGATCATCAGCAGATTCAGCTTTTCTTCGCCGTTATCCATGTGGACAGCGGAGATCAGCATACCGCAGGATTCCCGGCCCATCATCTTTCTGGGCGGCAGATTGGTGATGGCTACCAGCGTTTTTCCGATCAACTCCTCCGGCTTGTAGAATTTGGCGATACCGGAGAGGATCTGCCGGTCAGTACCGGAGCCGTCATCCAGCGTAAACTGCAGCAGCTTGTCGGACTTCTTCACATTCTGGCAGTCCTTGACTTTCACAGCCCGGAAATCGGACTTGCAGAAGGTATCGAAATCCACCTTTTCCTCGGTGTAAGGCTCGATCTCAATGGGGGACTTAGGCTTAGACATTTCTTCCAAGGCAGTCAGCTCCTTTTCCATGTCAATTCTGGGGAACAGCGCAGCACCCGTAGACGTGTTCCACACTGCGTCGGTATCTGCGCAGTAGCACCGGGCTTCCCAAGTGCGCCCCTGGGCCGGTACGTTCAGCAGATCCAGGATCTTTTCCGCAGTCTGGGGCATCATAGGGCTGACCAGGATCGCCGAGATCCGGATGCACTCGCACAGATTCTTCATCACGGTCAGCAGACGGGGCATAGTAGCCTCGTTCTTTGCCAGGATCCAGGGAGTGGTTTCGTCGATATACTTGTTGGCCCGGTCCAGCAGCCGGAATACCTCGTTGAGTGCCGCAGAGAACTGGAACTTGTCCATTTGCTTTTCGTAGGAAGTAAAGACATCTCCAGCCAATGCCTTCAGCTCTTCATCCAAGGCTGCCACTTCACCACCCACAGTCAGCTGACCGCCGAAATATTTCTGATTCATGGCAGTGGTTCTGCTGACCAGATTGCCCAACGTGTTGGCAAGGTCTGTATTGATGGTGGAGATCAGCAGTTCATTGGTAAAGTTACCATCGGAGCCGAAGGGGAAGGTCCGCAGCAGGAAGAAGCGCAGGGCATCCACACCGAAACGCTCACTCAGCAGATAAGGATCCACCACATTACCCCGGGACTTAGACATCTTCTCGCCATTAAAGTTCAGCCAACCATGGCCGTAGACCTTCTTAGGCAGGGGCAGGTCCAGGCTCATGAGCATAGCGGGCCAGATAATGGAGTGGAAGCGGACGATCTCCTTACCCACAAAGTGGACATCCGCAGGCCAGAAGGCATCCAGATCGTCGTACTTATCATTTTCAAAGCCCAGTGCTGTCATGTAGTTAAAGAGAGCATCGATCCAGACATATACCACATGGCCGGGGTCAAAGTCCACCGGCACGCCCCAGGTAAAGCTGGTACGGGAGACGCACAGATCCTCCAGACCGGGCTTGATAAAATTGTTGACCATTTCATTGACCCGGCTGCGGGGCTCCAGAAAATCGGTATTTTCCAGCAGATCCCGGATCCGATCAGCATACTTGCTCAGGCGGAAGAAGTAAGCTTCCTCCTCCGCGTCCATGACCTCACGGCCGCAGTCGGGACACTTGCCCTCCACCAGCTGACTTTCCGTCCAGAAGCTTTCGCAGGGCTTGCAGTACTTGCCTCTGTAAGCACCCTTGTAGATATCTCCCTTGTCATACATCTTCTTGAAGATCTTCTGAATGGCAGCCACATGGTAATCGTCTGTTGTGCGGATGAAACGGTCATAGGAAATGTTCATCAGCTTCCACAGATCCAGCACGCCCTTCTCACCCAGTACGATGTTATCAACAAACTGCTGGGGAGTCACACCGGCCTCTTTGGCTTTATCCTCGATCTTCTGGCCGTGTTCATCGGTGCCGGTGAGGAACTTGACATTGTAGCCCTGCAGCCGCTTGTAGCGGGCCATGGTATCGGTAGCTACCGTGCAGTAAGCATGACCGATATGCAGATTGGCAGAGGGATAATAAATGGGGGTTGTGATGTAATAGTTGCCTTTACATTTTTCGCACATGATTGGATCCTCCTAAAAATGAAAAATCGCCCTGGGAAAACCCAAGGGCGACTGAATAGACGCGGTACCACCTTGATTCGCAAAATACAGCGGGGATCGCCATGGGCCTTTGCCCTCGCAATCGCACCGTATCATGCCTCTTTACGCTTTAACGGGCGCACCCGAAGCTGCCTACCTATCGACAACCCTGCTCCAAGACCATGTTCCGCCGCGTCCGCGCACCCACCTCTCACCTACCGGGGCTCTCTGACCGTTTCTGCAAACGTACTCTTCTCTTCACCGCATTTTCTCACATATAGCATACATTATGCCCGAAAAACACAATTTTGTCAACCTGTAAATTTCAGTTTGTCGGTGTGTTTTACACACCGACAAACCGTAGGGACGCCCTGTTGCGGTGCCCGGCAGATGCTACGCCCGACAAAGCGGGCTTGCATCTTGCCGACCGCTGCCACTCGCTCCCCTCCCTTTTTCCGCCA
>JAZUQE010000026.1:0-8713 GCA_045605575.1 Faecousia sp.
GTTTTCAGGAGGTTATTATTTTTCATCATCACGCCTCCTCAGATCATGTACTGAATGATTTCCGTGTCAGACAGACCTTTGCTTCTTTGGAATTCCTTCATAACCTTACCGTCCTTCATAATGATCAGACGGTCAGACATGCCCATCAGTTCCGGCATTTCCTCAGAGATCATCAAAATAGACTTCCCCTCGTTCTTAAGCTGCTCCATCAGCTGGTACATGGCCCGTTTGACGCCGATGTCCACGCCGCGGGTGGGGCAGTCCAGGATTAGATTATCGGAACCTCTGCCGTTCCACTTGCCAAAGACCACCTTCTGCTTGTTGCCGCCGGAAAGCTGAGGAACCTGCTGATCCCGGTCGGCACATTTGATGGACAAGGCTTCGATTTGGGTGTCTACATATTTCTTTTCCTTGGCATCCAGCACCAGGAAATCACCAACTGCAAAACGTTCCATACCGGCAATGGCGATATTGTCCCGAATGCTTGCGGATAAGGTAAGGGATTCCACATCCCGGTCCTTTGCCACATAGCCGATGCCTTTCTTCATAGCAACCGCTTCATTGGTAATCACAGTACCGTCTGCTGTGGTGACCTTGCCGGATGCCGCAGGCTCCGCGCCAAAGAGGATCTTACCCAAATTATGCATGCCGCAGTGGGATAGGCCGCCGATACCGACGATCTCGCCCTTTCGCAGCTGTAGGCTCACATCCTCCAGTACGCCGGGAACCGTGATATGCTCCGCAGTCAAAGTCACTTCGTCCATGTGAGAGGGTGTAAAATCACTGCGGTAATAATCGCCCTGCATTTCTCTTCCGATCATGCTGGTGCGAATCAGGTCTGCATCAAATTCTTCTTTCCGGAACGTGCGGATCAGATGGCCGTCCCGCAAAACAGTCAGGGTATCGCAGACCTCCATAATCTCATCCAGGTCGTGAGAAATGAAAACCACAGCCCGGCCTTCGTCACGGTAATTGCGCATGATCTGATACAGGGCTTCACGGCCATCCTGCGAAAGGGCTGTGGTGGTTTCATCCACGATCAGAATCTTCGGCTGCTTCATGACCACCTTGGCGATCTCCACCAACTTCCGGGTCTGGAAATCCAGCGCGCCCATCATCATGGCTCCACGAACACTCGACACACCAATGTTATCCATGACCGCATCTGCAGCCTTGTTCATAGCCTTCCTGTCAATGGGCCCTCTACCGCCCCACATCCGGAACTGATCAACCTCAGCCAAGAAGATGTTTTCTGCTACCGTGATTCCGGGGATGGTGCCGCTTTCCTGAACAATGATGCCTATGCCATGCTGCAGTGCATCGATCATGGAATGGGGTGCCCACTTCTCTCCCTCAAAAACCATCTCTCCGGAGTCTGCTTTTTGCATACCGGCCGCAATGGTGGAGATGGTAGACTTGCCGGAACCGTTTTCACCGATCAGGCCACGAATCTCACCGGGATAAACATTCATATCCACTGTGTTCAGCGCAACTGTGCTGGAAAAACACTTGCGAATATGCTTCATTTCCAATAAGGGTGCTTTCATATTCTCACCTCGCAATTTTATTGTATCGTTTTTCCTTTTATGGCGCTCTTTGGTTTTCGAGGGGTTTTGCTTATGATTTTGCGTTTTTTCTTTATAAAAAACTGCACAAACCAACAAAAACGGAGTTTCTGGAAATTCGAGAGTAAAAATCCTTGGTTTTTAGAGAAAGTACAAAAATGGCAACGATTCCAACTGTGCAAAATAAACAGGCGGGAGCTCTCCCAAAAGGAAAACTCCCGCCAAATCTTATCTTCATGTGCTTTCAAAAAGTATATTAAAAAGACAACTCATCCGTCATTTTTGCTATTATGCATTAATATTTTACTGTTTTAACGTTTCTATAATTCCTTAAAACATTGATTTTTTAACCTCGGCGAATTATAATTGCACCATAAGGAGATGATACATCCATGCGAAAAAATTACGAAATCGCTAATTTCGATACGCACATGCCCCTTCGCTGCACCATGCAGCAGATTGGTTTCGTGCAAAACCATATGCACGATTATTTCGAAGTCGATCTGATTTTGAGCGGACGGTGCACCGTAGTCATCGACGGACACTCCTACACCCTCGGCCACGAAGATATCATCACCATCGACGGCCATATGCCTCATGAACTGCGCAGCACAGACTGCACACTTGTTTGTGTCCAGTTCGAGCAGTCCATCTTTGAACAGACGCTCCCTGACCCTCAGCATCCGCAATTCTTCTGCAACAGCGCTGTTCAGGGCGATAACGCAGCCTTTGCTGCCCTGCGGACCCTCGTTGCCCGGATCATCAAAAACAATGCAGACCAACAGACCGGATACGAGCTTCGTAACTGGGCCTACATCTACGAACTGATGGATGTGATGTACAATAATTTCCGCTTAAGCCGCACCCATGCGCAGGATGTCCAGAGCCACCGCCATGCAGCCCGCGTCACCCAGATCGCAAGACTTGTCCGGGAGCATCATACCGAAAATCTCTCCTTGTCCAGACTGGCGGACATGGTTCATCTCTCTGCTCCTTACCTCTCCAAATTCTTTGACCAGCAGTTCGGAATGACCTTCCTGAACTATTTAACACAAATTCGGCTGAATCATGCCGTTGACGAGCTGCTGAACACAGAGAAGATCATCGAAGACGTATCCGCAGACAGCGGTTTCCCCAACTCCCATGCCTTTGTTCAGGCTTTTAAGAAAGAGTTTGGAGTCCTCCCCAGCGTGTACCGCCGCCAGAACCGAGAAAAGAAACCGGAAAAGAAGCTGCTGCCCAGCGTTGAGCAGCACGATTATATGGCAGGTCTGAAAAAGTACCTGGAGCCAACCCCGACTTCCGCACCCGCTCCTGCCAACTCCATCAGCTGCAGCATCCAGCTGAACGCAAACGCAGATATGCGTACTCTCAAGCATACATGGCGGAATGTGATGACCGTCGGCAGCGCTTCTGATCTTCTGACGGCAGATATCCAGCGCATGGTAACGAGAATGCAGAAAGAGATCGGTTTTGAGTATATCAAGTTCAACGGGATTCTATCCGACGAGCTCCACGTCTATAATCTGAGTCCCGATGGCAAGCCCGTCTACAACTTCGCATATATCGACAAAGTTTTTGATTTTCTGGTTTCCGTCGGACTGAAACCGATTATTCAATTATCCTTTATGCCTGCCCTTTTGGCCAAAGATCCCCAGCGCAGACTGTTTAATTACCTTGTCAGCGAACCGACGAGTCTGACTGCGTGGAGCAAACTCGTAAAAGCCGTGGTAAGTCATCTGCTGCAGCGGTATGGCGATGACGTTCACCGCTGGCATTTCTGCGTATGGACCCAGCCGGACACCCCCACCGATCTTTACGGTTTTGCCGACAAAGAATCTTTTTACGAATTCTACCAAAGCACCTATCGGGCTGTGAAGGAATGCGATCACGCACTCTCCTTCGGCGCGCCTCCAACCTATTACATTGTTAAGGACAATTACACCAACTGGTACATCCCGTTCCTCGCATGGTGCGAGAAGAACGGCTGTATGCCAGACTTCCTGAATTTCTATTACTACGATACTGCACTGGCTGATGAGGAAAATGGCAAAGATTCCATTTTCGGTTTTGTTTATTCCATGACACTGCGGGATAAGCCTGACGGATTCCGTGATTTTGTAAATCAAGTGCGTTCCGAACGGGAACAGCTCGGGTTGAAGAAGACTCCCATTTTCCTGACAGAGTGGAACAACACCCCCAGTCAGGAGGATCTTCTGAATGATACCTGTTTCAAATCCTGCTATATCGTGAAAAACATACTGGAGAACTACGACCGGCTGGACAGCTTCGGCTACTGGTCCTTAACCGACTGGATGGGCGAAGCTCCCTTGCCAAAAGAGCTGTTTTTCGGTGGCTTGGGCCTGTTTACGGTGGGAGGCATTCCCAAAGCCAGCTTCTATGCTCTGTGGCTTCTTCGTCAGTTGGGGAGCACCTACGTTGGCAGCGGCGACGGTTGGTTTGCAACCAAACAAGGAAACCGGTACATCATCATGATGTATAATTACCGCCACTTCTCCCATCTCTACGCGCTTGGCGAGCGCTTCGATATGACATTCACAGACCGGTATACGCCTTTTGATCCGGTACAGAATCTGGATGTTCATCTGCGTCTAAGTGATGTAAAGAACGGAACATACCTCATTCGGGAAACGGTTCTGAACCGCAAGTCCGGCTCTGCCTTTGACCAGTGGGTGGATATGGGTGCTCTGGAGCTGGATTCCATACAGGAATTTAAGTCCTTGGAAGCATTGTCCACACCCAAGTGCAGCAAATACCTCACAGATACAAAAAATCATACTCTGGAACTGGACGCCCTGCTGGATATGCTGGAAGTACGTCTTGTTTCAATCGAACCCCAATAAACAAACCGCGCAGTTGCAGAACAACTGCGCGGTATTATTGTTGATGCTTAAAGAGTGTGAATTCCAGCCTTCAGTTTTGATGTTCTGCCATCCGGATAGCGGAATTCCGCTGTGGTGTTGGCAGGAATCGTTACGAAGTAGGTTACGTCGCCACTTTCCGTTCTTTCCCAGCCGCATTCCACCGTGCCATAGATACTGTCATAACCAGCCTTGGCATGGGTAAAGCTGCCACCGAGTCTAGGAGCGATTGTGAAGTGGTTTTCGACCTCCATGCGGATACCACACATGGTCTTAAAAAGCCATTCGCAAACTGCACCTTTGGAGTAGTGATTTAAGGATGCGATACCTCCCTGGGCCTGAGTTCCCTCCCAGGATTCCCAGATAGTGGTGGCACCGTTTTTAGGCATAAACAGCCAGCCGGGCATCTCCTCGTTTTCAAGCAGGCGGTAGGCGGCATCTATGTCGATGTCCGCCAGTACATCCAGAATCAACGGAGTGGACAGGAAGCCGGTTCCCAGCCGCCATCCATAGTTCTCCAGTGCTTGCAGGAGCCGTTTTTGAGTATAGGCAGTCTGCTTTTCGTCCAGCAAACCAAAAGCAAGGGGACGAACAAGACGGGCCTGACGGTCGGTATCCAGTGTATAATCCGTTTTTTCTGCCATAGCCTGATAGGCTTTCTTGCAGCCATCGCTGTACTTCTGATACAGCAAAGCATCCTCGTTGCACCCCAGTTCTGTGGCGATTTCTGCCATACACCCCATCACATAGGAGGTATAGGCAGTTGACACCTCAGGATGGGGCGCTACCATATCCGTCCAGTCGTTAGGATACACCTCTTTCGGTTCTGCCCATTCGCCGTAGGATTGCCCCAGATTGACCGCATACTTTCTTGCCTCGCCCTTAATTCCCAAAGGCTTCGCCATCAGGCCCAACTTACCACAGCGGTTCATCATAAACCCAGTGTATCGCTTCATGCGGTCATAGTAGTCGATTAGAATCTGTTTGTCTCCATACAGTTTCCAGAATCGGTATGGTATCAGGATACCCGCATCGGACCAACCAACGCTTCCGTTCATGGTCCACATGTAGAAATCCACGCCACCGTAGGGAGCGATCTGAGGCAGTCTGCCGCTTTTCATCTGCCAATCGTAGACATCCCGCAGATACTTCTGGGAGAAGGTAGCATAGTCAAAGAGATAGTTTGCGGTTTCAAAGAAGATCTGGGCATCGCCGGTCCAACCATGCCGTTCTCTGGTGGGGCAGTCCGTGGGAATATCCAGAGAATTGCCCTTGGTTGACCAGATGGTAGCATCCACAAAACGGTTCAGGAGTTCGTTGGAGCTTTCAAAGAAACCTGTCTGCTGGATGTCGGAATAAACCGCAATAGCAGTTACATCCTCCGGTTTCAGTTCGATATCCGTATCCACCTCCGCGTACTGGAATCCAAAGACTGCAAAGGTGGTCTTGTACTCATTCAAACCCTCACAGCAGGTATAGACGATCTGCTGCAGGGGGCTTGCCTTATCCTTGGATACGCACTGAATATTCTTCTGGGTCAGGTTACCGTCTGCATCCAGCATCTCGCCAAAACGGAATATCAGATTCTGCCCCTGCTTGGCCTGAATGCAGAAAGAAATGTATCCAGCAATATTCTGGCCGAAATTCAGCAGGGTTTTGCCATTGGGAGCCTTGGTGACGGTGGGTGTAAAGCGTTCCTTTTCTACCACCGCCACATTATTGGAAGCAGTTGGAACGACCTTTTGGTAAGTCACTTTTGCCTTTCCGTTATAGCTAGGCTCCCGGTTGGCATTCACCACCTCGCCGTCCTTGTTGTCTGCAAAGCGGATGGGGCCGTCATTACTCCAATCCCAGCTTTCATCGGAAATGATGGTTTCACAGCTACTATCTTCATAGGTGATTTCTACCTGAGCAAGGAGCTTCGTTTCCGTACCATACTGATTTCGGATGCCCCATGCACCGCAGCTACCACGATACCAACCATCTGCCAGCTGGACAGTCAGCGCATAATCGCCCATACCAAGCATATTCGTCACATCATAGGTCTGATACTGCACCCGCTTACGGTAATCCGTATGTCCGGGTGCAAGGCAGAAATCACCGATCTTCCGGCCATCCAACTTCGCTTCGTACAGTCCACACGCGGTGATGTACAGCCGGGCAAACTTCACCGGTTTCCCGATGGTGATCAACTTGCGGAAACAATCCACCGGATACCGCTCATTCTTCTTCACTTTATAGTTGCCGGTGATCCATTTGGCTTTCCAGTCAGATGCGTTCAGCAGTCCCATCTCAAAGAAGGCTTCACTGATCTCGCCGCCGTTGCCGTCCTCATCCCACAGCTTGACCTTCCAGATTACACGCTCACCGCTGCAAAGAGTTCTTCCCTCATAAGGGATATGGGTCATAGAGGAAGATTCTACCTTGCCGCTGTTCCAGACAGTTTCTCCATTCACCTTTGCAACGATCTGATAGGCTGTCTGCTTGATGCCACCCTCACAGTTCCAGTAGAATCTGGGTTTGCGAAGATCAATGCCGATCGGATCACGAAGATACTCTGTTTTTAGGTTGACTGCACGCATCTCATTTCACCTCACGGCGTGCCTTTATTTCTGCCTGTTCCATATCAATGGTCTTTTCCACATCCAGCTTGCGAAGCAGGAATACCAGGATAATGCCCGTGATAATTTCCAGTGTCAGGAAGAAGAAAATGAACACATTCTGGGTCGCCGCGTTCTGAACAGCGCCGATGGTCTCGCCGGTTGCTTCGATAAATTCGGGAGCAATATACCCTGTATTGGCCATGCACAGATTCATAACACCGCTGGCAACGCCCACACAAACAGTAGCAATAATGGTGTAGATGGAAGTGGACAGACCATCCACGCGGAAATTGTACTTCCACTCAATATGATCCAAAACATCCGCAAACAGCGCCATGAACACATAGGCACAAGGCAGGCCTCCGATATTCTTGATAAACTGACCAATCAACACGACCACCATATTTCTGGGATTCATCAAGCACACCGCGCCGCCAATGGCGTAGAGAACAAAGCCCCACAGGGTCAGATTGCGCTTGCCGAATTTTTTTGCCAGAGGACCGACAGCAAAGATGCCAACGCCCATAGGAACGCCGCCGATCACGGAAACCAGCATTTGGGTGATGCCGTCATTGTAAGTACCCAGCACATAGTTGCAGTAATAAACCAGTGCAGCATTCTTGAAGCAGACACCCAGCGTGTAGACTACATAATAGGCAATGATCACGACCCAGTACTGATCCTTCACGACTGCCTTCAGCTGCTCCATGATGGGCTTGACTTCTGTTTCATCACCATTGGATTCCTCCGTGACCCGCTCCTTGGTGTAGTAGTACTCAATTAACGTCAGAGGCAGCGTCAGAATGGACAGCACACTCATAACCGTGATCCACAGCTGCTTATTGGCGCCCAGAATTGGCATGATCACCATAGGGAAGATCAGAGCAACAATAATGCCGGAGATCATAACACTGGCGATGTTATTAAAGACAGACAAGCCGCCTCTGTCCTTGGTATCTCGAGTGGACAGAGGAACCATCAGGGTGTGGCTCATGTTGTAGATCGTAAAGGCAATGGAGTAGAACAGGTTATAGGAAATCATAATCCAGATCACCTGAACTGTTTCGGATGCGGTAGGCACCGTAAAGAGAAGGATGCCGGTTATGGGCATCAGAATAGCAGACAGCAGCAGCCAGGGACGAGCCTTGCCCTCTTTTGTTCGGGTGCGGTCGATGACCTGACCCATAATGACATTGGTAATGGCATCGATGATCTTAGACACGATGGGGAAAATCATCAGGAATGCGCCGCCCCAAACGCCGGTCAGCTTCAGCACGTCGGTGTAGAACACATTCAGATAGGATGCCAGCACCGCGTTAAACAGCAGTGCACCGGCAGGGCCTACCAGATAGCCCAGCCACTTTTCGGTTTTCGATACTTCTGCGGATCTGATCCGGCTTGCAGGAAGTTTCATTTCTTTTTTCATAACAATCTCTCCTCTTTACTTTTTCAGCATTGCTGCGATTCCTTTGATATAATGACCGTTTGCCATATGCAGCAGGCCTTGCGCCAGAGAATCACTCATGGCACCGCCACCGCTGATGATGACGCTGCGCATGGGGCAGTCGGTAGCGCAGGTGAGCATCATGCGATAGCTGGGATCGGACATATCCTTCTTGCCGCCGAATCCCTTCGCAATGATATTCTCCGTCACCTTGTACTG
>JAZUQE010000027.1:0-2854 GCA_045605575.1 Faecousia sp.
GGGCAGCAGCATATTCGCTGCTGCCCATATGTTTTTACTTTACTTCCGCGTCTGCGGCGATCTTTGCCTCGATTTCGGGCATCTTCTTGTTCAGCTTGCTCAGCATGAATGCCACCACAGCCAGCATGGCCATCAGTGCCAGAGGAATCAGACTATATAGCATCCGGATCATAGTAATGGCACTTTCGGGCTGGGCAACAACTGCATCGCCCTCGGAAGCTACATAACCCGCGGCGGTCAGCGCAAAGCCCAACAGCCAGCCGCCGAAGCCCTGGCCCAGCTGAGTGCCGAAGCCGTTGAACAGAGCGCCGATGGAGGCATCCATTCTGGGCAGACCCAGATACTGGTTGTAGGTGCAAAGATCCATCTGCACCATATTACCCAGGTAAGAAACGGGCAGCATGGCAAAAGCGGTGATGATACCGCCAATCATCAGCATGGTCATGGAAGCACCAGCAAAGTAATTGACAATATAACCCAGGCAGGAGAACACAGCACCCAGGGCAATGATCTGAGAGGCACTGAGTTTCTTCATAATCAGGGGGAACAGGAACATGGTGGGCAGCAGCACAAAGCTCATGATGCTCAGCAGGCCTGCCGCACCCACATCGCCTACGATGTACTTAAAGTAGTAGGACAGGGCACCGATGGACTGGATGGTCTGGAAGAAGAACATAATCAGCAGGTACAGCCAGGCATAACCGTTCTTCTTGATCATCATCCAGATATCCTTGAAGTCCACCTTGTTCTTAACCTGCTGGGCATCGATAGCAGGATTCTCCTTGACGAAGATAAAGCGGAGCAGACCCAGAACGGTCAGAGGGATCATGTAGATCAGTATCAGCTTTGTCCAGCCGCCTTCCTGGGTAGCAAGGGTAGCCATCAGCTTGGGGAAAGTCAAGGAAACGACCATAGAGCCCATGGTGGTGACGATGCCGCCATAGGAGGAAACCTTGCCAATGAGGGTGCGGTTGTTGTCAAACGCACGAATCAGGTAAGGCACATTGGCGCTGGTGCGGAAGGTATTGAATACACCAAACAGGAAGGTGTACATGCTGAACACCCAGACGATCTTCAGGGTATCGGTCCAGCCGTTGGGGGTAATGAAAATTAGAGTGGTGCACAGGGTCATACCCACAGCACCCAGTTCGTAAGGACGGGCTTTGCCCCACTTAGTTCTGGTGTTGTCGATGACATAGGCTGCGATCAGATCGGTGAAGAAATCGATGATGTTGCTGACCAGAATGATGTTACCGACTGCCAGAGGTGTCATTCCCAGATAGTCCGTGCAGAACAGGGACATATAGGTGGTGACGATGAGGAATACACCGGCGCTGGTGATATCAGAAGATTTCCATGCCAGGAATTTGCCCAGCGGCAGGCGGTCGGCCTTGGGAGTTTTATTCTTAGCCATAAGATACGCTCCTTCTTTTACGGGGACTCTCCCCTTTTTATGTTTTTCATTATAGTGTACTTCCGGCTAAACAGCGAACATGAATTCGTTTTCGATATCATATATTTGTCTTATTTTTCAAAATGACAATTTTCTTGTACCCAGCGTTAGTTTGTGATATAGTTAACAGCAGAAAGAGGGGGATTCCATGGATTCGACATCGATTCTTACGATGCAGGAATTGCTGAAATGCGGCACCAACATTCCGCTATGGCATTATGACACGGATGGGCATCTTCTGGATACCAATGCAGAGCATCTGGTACTGGATAAGGTTCTGGGATTCATCGGCGGAACGAAATATATGCTGGAATACGCAAAGAGCAACAGAAAGCCTCTTGTGCTGGGCAGCGACATGGGTCTGATGTGGTGCGCCGTGTTCGAAGTGGAGAAAGACTACTTAAAAAGCATTTATCTGATCGGCCCGGTGTACAACGCAGAGGTTTCGGTATCCTTTTTGGAGGACAGCGCAGAGCGGTATCATATTGATCCCGCTTTTCGCAAGCAGTATGTCACTATCATGAAGGAAATCAGCGTGGTTCCCAGTCTGATGTTCCAGCAATACTGTCTGATGCTCCACTACTGCGTCAACGGCGAAAAGCTCAACCGAAGCGACATCCAGTTTCAGCCAAGAAACAAGGTCGTGAATCCACTGCCTGTCGAAACAGATGTACCGGCATACGATCGATCGCAAAATTACTTATCCGAACAAATGCTGCTGCAGTCGGTGCGTGAGGGTAACATCAACTACAAACAAGCGATTTCTCAGGCAGACCACCTGTTCAATCCAATGTATCCCCAACATCGGGAATCACGGCAAAAAGCCATCATCACATCCACCGCTTTCGCAACCCTCTGCATTCGGGAAGCCATCCAGGCCGGAATCTCCACCGATACCGCCTATGCCATCGGCGACGGTTATATCGACAGCATGGCTCAGTGCAAATCTCTTTCCGATCTGACAGCCCTAAATCTTTCCATGTTTGAGGACTTCATCTTTCGGGTTCGAAAACACCGAACCAATCCAAAAGTTTCTGCCCAGATTCGGTTTTGCCGGGACTATATTGAACTCCATGCGGAGCAGGAGCTGAGACTGCCCGATCTGGCAAAGCAGGTGGGTTACTCAGAGTACTACCTCTCCCGAAAATTCAAAAAAGAAATGGGCATCCCCATCAGTACCTATATCAAATATGTCCGGGTGGAGCACTCCAAAATGTTGCTGGTCAGCTCCGGTGTTCCCATTTCTCAGATTGCGGACAGCCTGCATTTTGCATCCTCCAGCCATTATTCGGAGGCCTTCCGGGATGTGGTTGGCAAAACGCCCCAACAGTACCGTGCAGAGAATCGGGAGTTCTGAAGCAAGACTCTAATTGAATCTGCCGATTATGAGTGATACAAACC
>JAZUQE010000028.1:0-24159 GCA_045605575.1 Faecousia sp.
TCTCTCCTCCTGACCGACGCGCCCCGGAGCGGATGACCCGGGGCGTTTGATTTTGTCAAAACAGCTTCCATTAGTAGTCTTTTGTATGATATTAGAGTTCCTCACTGACAGCCAGCAGGAGGATACCGACAATAACAACGGTAATGAAGGCGTAGGTCTTCCAGGAAAGCTTCTCTTTCAGGAAGATCCGGGAAAGCAGTAGAGATACCACGCAAACAGCGGAAATGATGGGCGCGGCGATTGCATCCGCAGTACCCAGGGCATAGACATAAGTAAACTGACCGGCGGTCTCGAATACAGCAGCCAGGATCTTATCCTTATGCTGGGGAACGCCGCCAAACTTGATGCCCTTGGCTTTCATAAAGATAAACAAGCCCAGTGCAAAGGCAGCAAAGGTCAGCTCATAGCTGGTATTGGCTACGGCTTCGATGGTATCCTCGGTCACATCTACAAAAGGCGCGTTTGCGATATCCTCCACCAGGAAGAACGCATCATCAAAGAATGTACCAAAGGCATCCAGCAGCGCATACAAAAAGGGCATGCAGAAGGCAACGATAGCCAGCTTTTTGCCGTAGGTCTTCTTTCTCGGGGTTTCGCCGCGGTTTTCCAGGTAGCTGACGCCCACAACACCAACACCGATCACGCCAACGGCCAGCCAGGTAAGCCAGGAGAATTCATCACCCATAAACACAGCAAACAGAAGGACACAAATGACACCTGCTGTATTCTCAATGGGATCAGAGATGGACTCCTCCAAAAAGCGCATACCGAAATAGGAGAATGCCATGGAGATGATATAAAACAGAGAAACAGGCAGGTAGATCAGTATGTTGACCGGGTTGTAGTTGATATCCTGGGTCAGCAGCGTAAAGATAGCGTGAAGGCCCATCACAACACCGACCCAGACACAGATCTTCAGATGGGAATACTTTTCATTGGGCCGTGCTCCCTTTTTGTAAAACAGTTCTGCGGCGCCCCACAAAAGAGCGGTTGCAATGGAAAAGAATAACCAAGACATACTTTTACTCCTCTTTCTTTATATTTTTGCCAGGCCGGCCTCTACCAGCTTCTGCAGGCTCAGAAGAATACCAAGCTTTGCATGATACCAGGTAAGGCCACCCTGGAAGTATACCGCATAAGGCTCGCGGATAGGACCATCCGCACTCAGCTCAATGGAAGAACCCTGGATGAAGGCACCTGCTGCCATGATGACCTTGTCATTATATCCCGGCATATCCCAGGGAAGCGGCGTCACATAGCTGTCTACAGGTGCTGCCTGCTGGATACCCTTGCAAAAGGCCACCATAGCCTCCTCACTACCGAGTTCCACTGCTTGAATGATATCGTGACGGCTTTCCGTCGCATTGGGTACGCACCGGAAGCCAAGCGGCTCATAGAGATTTGCAGCGAAGATCGCACCCTTTTCCGCACCGGCCACCACCGTAGGTGCCAGGAAAAAACCCTGGTACAGAGAAAGCATCAGGCCCAGGTTCGCACCCACTTCCTGGCCGAGGCCGGGAGCGGACAAGCGGTAAGCACAGCGCTCCACACAGGTTTTGGTGCCACAGATGTAACCACCGATGGGCGCCAGGCCGCCGCCTGGATTCTTGATCAGAGAACCAACCACCATGTCCGCACCCACATCGGAGGGCTCGATGGTCTCCACAAATTCGCCGTAGCAGTTATCCACCATCACCAGAACATCGGGCTTGACAGACTTGCAGAATGCGATCAGTTCACCGATCTGATTTACAGAGAATGTGGGCCGTGTGGCATAGCCCTTAGAGCGCTGAATGGTGATCAGTTTGGTTTTTTCATTGATAGCGGCACGGATGGCATCGTAGTCAAAGGTGCCATCCGGTTTCAAGTCCGCCTGGCGGTAGGTCACGCCGTACTCTGCCAGGGAGCAGGGGCTTTCCCGGATGCCAATGACCTCCTGCAGGGTATCATAGGGCAGGCCAACCGGAGACAGCAGCTCATCACCGGGCAGCAGGTTGGCGCTTAATGCCACCGTCAGAGCATGTGTGCCACAGGTAATCTGGGGACGAACCAAAGCAGCTTCCGTATGAAATACATCCGCATAGACACGCTCCAGGTTGTCCCGGCCCACATCATCGTAGCCATAACCGGTAGTGGCGGCAAAACAGGCTGCGGACACGCGATTTTTCTGCATAGCAGCCAGGACCTTTGCCTGGTTATACTCGGCGACCTTGTCGATAGCTGCAAAACGCTCCGCTAATCTTTCCAAGGCCTGCTCACCATAAGCATACACAGCAGGCGAAACACCCATCTGCTGATAAAACTCGATCAATTGCTCCATCTTATTTCTCCTCTTTTTTCACACCGTCAAAAATCTGGTTGGCCAGATCACGCAGGACCTCCGGCCGGGATACGATCAGACCCGTATCCTCTTCTGCTAAAATCAGCAGAGTATCCCCAGGCTTGATCCCAAAAAGCTCCCGTGCTTCCTTCGGGATCACGATCTGTCCACGGTCACCAACCTTGGCTGTGCCAAATACGCGTTGCTGCTTATATTTACCAAGGATATGTTTGCCTCCAGGCATAGAACCCCTTCTTTCACACTTTTCATACTTTTCACACCTGCAAAGTATAATACAATCCGCTCCGGCTGTCAAGACCGGAGCGGAATAAAATCAGTCTCTTCTGCGCCGACCACCAAAAATAAGGATCAGCCGCAGGAGCTGTGCCAGAGAAACAGCTGTCGCCGCCACGTAAGTCATAGCCGCAGCGGAAAGCGTCTTTCGGGCACCCCTTTGCTCTTCCTCAGTCAGCAGCTCACCGCCTTCGATGGCCTGCATCGCCCGGCGGCTGGCATTAAACTCCACAGGAAGCGTAACCAGCTGAAAAACCAGGGACAGGCCGAAGCATGCAATGCCCAGGTAGACAAAGGTATAGGAAAGGTCTCCTAAAAAGTTCAGCAAAATGCCAAGAAGGATCAAGGGCATAGCCAGCTTCGATCCAATATTGGTGATCGGAATAATGGCCGCACGCAGCTTGATGGGGGCATAGTTCCGGGCGTACTGCACGGCGTGGCCCGCTTCATGGCAGGCAACACCAATGGCTGCGGTAGAAGTGCTGGCGTATACACCATCTGACAGGCGGATCACATTAGTTTTCGGATCAAAATGGTCTGTCAGATTTCCGGCAACACGCTCAATGCGCACACCGGTGACACCATTGCTGCGCAAAACCCGCTCTGCAGCCTGGGCGCCGGTGATCCCCCGGCGGGAATGCTGCGTAGAATACTTCTTGAAAGTAGAATTGACACTGCTGCTGGCCCACATGGCAAAGAAAACGCAGGGAAGCACCAGCACTACATAAGTCCAGTCAAATAACATAGCGATTTCCTTTCTTCTTACTTAGGCTCCATCGCCTCATGGAGCAGATCGGTAATGGCACCGCGGAACAGGCCATAACTTTGCTCATGGAGCGTCTGCAAGGCACCGGCAGAATAATTTATCTGCACATTTCCGGGCATATAAAGATCAAAATCCAAGATGAATTTCCCCTCCGGGTCCGGCACGCCGGGTCGGTTGATCCGTCCGGGACCGGCATGAAGCTTTACCCGGCAGCCACCGCGCAAGGCAGTGTCCGCGTCCACTACACTGTGGTTTGTTGCTGCTTCCGTCACTTCCTCCTCGCCCAGGATCCCCAAATAGCAGAGTTGGATCAAATCACTGTAAGGTGTTCCTTCCAGCTCCAGCTGCTTCCGGGAGAGAATATTTACGTACCGAAGCCCTACCCGCTCAAAAAATGCAGGCTTGTAGATGCGGATAAAGGCCGCAAGCGGCTTATCCAGCATAGCCGCAAAATCCTCCCAGCAGGTGTAACGACTGCAGGACAGAGAAATGAATTTACTGGTCAAGTTGACGCGGTAACAGCCGTCCGCCGTGCCGAAGTTGTAATTATTGCTTTGCTTTCCGCCGTTGGTCTCCTTACGGCACAGATATCGGGGGAATTCCTGGCGGATCTCCTCTTGAAAGGCTGCGGGAAGCTGCGCCTCGATGTTCAGTATTTCCGGAAAACGCAGCTGGCAGATCACTTCCGCCAGCTGATTACGACCGTAGATGCACCGATGCTCCTTGGAATACATAAGCTTTTCCCCTTTTCTTACTTTGTTATTCATTATACATAGCAAAACAAAAATTAGCAAGTGAAATGGAAAACTTTACATTTCCGTCAAACTCTAGTATAATATCCTGTATCACCGGAAAGGAGATCGCTTATGGAATTTCTGTATCTGTTGGAAACGATCCGGCTGCCCGGATTGAATGAATTTATGCTTGCCGTGACCACCCTTGGAGAAGAGACCGCCTTTCTTGTGATCGGGCTTTTTGTCTTCTGGTGTGTGAGCAAGCACTGGGGCTACTATGTGATGAGCGTTGGCTTTCTGGGCAATATCGTCAGCCAGTTTATGAAGATCACCTGCCGGATCCCCCGTCCCTGGGTGCTGGACCGGAATTTCACCATTCTGGAGCAGGCAAGAGAAGCTGCCTCCGGCTACAGCTTCCCAAGCGGCCATACACAGTCCGCTGTGGGTACGTTGGGATCCATCGCACGGTGTACCCAGAAGCGCTGGCTGCGCACAGTATGCATTGTGCTGGCGGCGCTGGTAGGTTTCTCCAGAATGTACATCGGTGTGCATACGCCTGCGGATGTACTGGTGGGCGCTGCCATGTCCGTAGTCTTTATTTTTGCACTGTATCCTCTGATGCTTGGTAAAGCAGACCGGACGCAGATCGTACTGACCGGTGTTTCCGTGCTGAGCATTGCATATCTTTGCTTTATGACACTGTACCCCTTCCCGGCGGACACAGATGCGCATAACTTGGAATCTGCCACGAAAAATGCATACACCCTTCTGGGTTCAACCGTAGGTCTTTGCTTGGTTTATCCGCTGGAAAAGCGGTTTGTCCGTTTTGAAGAAAAAGCAGCCTTCTTCGGACAGGCTATGAAATTCGTACTCGGTCTGGCAGTGGTGCTGGCGGTAAAGGAAGGCATGCGTGCACCTCTTGAGGCACTGTTCGGCGGCCATCTGGCAGCGCGCAGCGTTCGGTATTTTCTGATCGTGATCGTAGCCGGGTTGGTCTGGCCTCTGACCTTCCGCTTCTTCGCAAAGCTCGGCGGCAAGTGCTGCTGCGGTAAAAAAGCATAATCAGACAGGAGGATATATATGCAGCCCATTCCTATCAAAAAATTAAAGCCCAATGCCATTCTTCCCACCTACGGCTCTCAAGAAGCCGCGGGCGCGGACCTATACGCCTGTCTGGAGGAAGACGTAACCATTCATCCCGGAGAAACCGTACTGATCCCCACAGGTCTTTCCATGGAGATCCCAAAAGGATGCGCAGGTCTCATTTATGCCCGCAGCAGTCTGGGTGTCAAGCGGGATCTGGCACCTGCTAACAAAGTAGGTGTGATCGACTCCGACTACCGGGGAGAATTTATGGTTGCGCTGCACAATCACGGAAGCCATGATCAGCGCATCTGCTGCGGTGACCGGATCGCGCAGCTGCTGATCACCCCTGTTTTTACGCCCGGTTTTACGGAGGTTTCGCAGCTATCTGATACGGATAGAGGCTCCGGCGGCTTCGGATCCACGGGGAAATAATCTGATTTTACCGAAGTTTTATGGTAGCGTGTAAAAATTTTGTCAAATATTCTACTATACATTTGTAAAATTATCCATTACAATGTATATTGTCCCTTTGCGGATTCCAAATACACAGACAGGAGTGTTTGTATGGCAATCGTTAGTGCAATCGTTCAGATGCTTGGCGGTCTGGCAATGTTCCTCTACGGTATCGAGGTCATGGGCGACGGTTTGAAGAACAGTTCCGGCGCAGCCCTGAAGCGGGTTCTGGAAAAGGTTACAGGCAATGTGATCCTTGGTGTTTTGACAGGTGCCTTGGTCACCGCTGTGATCCAGAGCTCCACTGCTACGATCGTTCTGGCCGTGGCTTTGATCGGTGCCGGTGTTTTGACGCTGAAACAGGCTGTTTCCATTGTGATGGGTGCCAACATCGGTACCACGATCACGGCCTGGATCACCACGCTGGCCTTCGTGGATGCCGGTGACAACTGGCTGCTTTGGCTGTTTGATACCGACACCCTCGCTCCAATCGCTTTGGTGATCGGCATCGTGCTGATCATGTTCATCAAGGGCAATAAAGCAAAAACCGTCGGCGATATCTGTATTGGCTTCGGCATTCTGTTTGTGGGTCTGATGAATATGACCGGCTCCGTTAAGGGCTTCGCTTCCTCACCGGTTTTCTTGGAAGCACTCTCTAAATTCTCGGAATCTCCGATCCTGGGTATCATCTCCGGTCTGGTACTGACGGTGATCGTCCAGAGTTCTTCCGCTACAGTTGCGATGCTGCAGTCGCTGTCCGCTACCGGCGCCATGGATTTTTCTGCTGTCTATCCCATCATTATGGGCATCAATATCGGCACCTGCATCGTGACCGCATTTTATTGCTTTGTTGGCAACTCTCCCAAGAATTCAAAGCGTACAGGCGTTGTACATGTGGCTTTTAATACCATTGGCACGGTAGTGTTCATGATCATCATGAGCATTATGCAGCACTACTTAGTTTTCGGTGCAGAGTTCTGGAACATGTCTGTTAACAGTACTGTTATCGCTGTCTTCCAGTCTTTCTTCAACGTCTTTACCGCAGTTATGCTGATCCCCTTTACTAACCAGCTGGTGAAGCTTTCCATGCTGGTCGTAAAAGACGAGCCCCAGAAAGCGCCCGCGCATCCCGAGCTGCTTACCCTCAACGAAAATCTGTACATTTCCCCTGCTGTGGCTCTGAGCGAGGCTACTAAGGCCGTTGCCGCTATGGGTACTCTGGCAAAAAACAATTTCCGCCTCGGCTGCGATGTCCTGTTAAAGTATGATGCCGCACAGATCCCGGAAATCGAGGCTGACGAGACTTGTCTGGATAATTTTGCGGATCGGTCCGACCACTTCCTGATTGGTCTTTCCAAGGTCGTTGAAAGTCCGGAAGAAGACAATCAATTGGATATGCTGATGCAATCTGTTCCCAGCTTTGAGCGTATCGGCGACTACGCCATCAATCTGGTAGAGCTTTCCCAGAGGCTCAACGCGGCCAAGACGGAATTCTCAGAAAGCGCGAAGCAGGAATTGAAGCTGATCTTCCAGGCTGTCAACGAGATCCTGGATATCACAGTAGACGCTTTCGCAAACAACGATAACGCGGCTGCCAAGAATGTGGAGCCTCTGGAAGAAGTCATCGACGATATGGTCATGCTGCTGCGGGACCGTCATACCCAGCGTCTGAAACGCGGCGACTGCACCGTAGATACCGGCTTAATCTTCATGGAGTCTCTGACCCACCTGGAGCGTACTTCCGACCACTGCTCCTCCATTGCGCTAATGATGCTGGCCCGCGAAAATGACGATATTCTGCTGGATCACCATGAATACCTGCGCTCTTTGCACGCAGGCAGTGACGAATCCTATAAGGCAGAAAAGAACCGCCGCCGTCAGCAATTCATTGAACCTTTAAAGAATATTCAGTAAGCAGATTTTTGCCGGAACCGAAAGGTTCCGGCAATTTTGCAATTTTTGTGGTTACATCTTGCAAAAGCAAGGAGAATCTGCTATGATGATAGGCAATCTTCTTATTCCGGGAGGCCGCTTATGCATACTGATATTTTATCCATTCTGGAAGCAAAAGCGCATACCTTTTCCAAGGGCCAGCGCGCCATTGCCCGCTATATTTCCGAAAGCTATGACAAGGCTGCTTTTCTGACCGCCAGCAAACTGGGGGCCACTGTGGGTGTGTCCGAATCCACAGTCGTCCGCTTTGCCATGGAGCTTGGCTATGACGGCTACCCTTCCATGCAAAAAGCCCTGCAGGAGATGGTCGTGAACCGGCTGACCTCCGTGCAGCGCATAGAGGTTGCAAACGACCGGATCGGTAATCAAGATGTTTTGACAGCTGTGATCCAGTCGGATATTGATAAGCTGCGCCAAACTGCGGATACCGTGAGCAAAGAGCATTTTGCCGCCTCGGTGGAGGCGATCTTAAAAGCACGGCGGGTTTTTATTCTGGGTGTGCGTTCTACAGCACCTCTGGCGAATTTCCTTGGCTACTATCTAAGCCAGATGCTGGATACAGTCCACACGGTGACCACCTCCGGCACCAGCGCCGTATTTGAACAGATCATAAGCGTGGATGACCGGGATGTGGTCATCGCTTTCAGCTTCCCACGCTACTCTACCTCCACGGCTCAAGGTGCCGGCTATTGCCGCAGCAAGGGCGCGAAGGTGATCGGCATTACCGACTCTTCCCTGTCCCCTCTGGGCCGCTGCAGCGATCATGTACTGCTTGCCAAGAGCGATATGATCTCCCTGGTTGACTCTCTGACCGCGCCGCTGAGCATTGCAAATGCACTGATCGTGGCGATCGCCGCCCGCCGGGAGCGGGAGCTTGAGAAAAAATTCTCTGAGCTTGAGCGGCTTTGGGAGAAATACAACGTATACGAAAAGCAGGTGGAACCGTGAATTACGACGGCATTATCATCGGCGGCGGTCCCGCAGGTCTGTACGCAGCCATACACGCAGCCCGAGCAGGCAGCAGCGTATTGCTGCTGGAGCATAAAGGGCGATTAGGAAAAAAACTGCTCATCACCGGCAAGGGGCGCTGCAACGTGACCAACCACTGCAGCTGTGAGGAGGTTCTTCGCAGCATTCCCCGCAACGGACGGTTCCTCTACAGCGCCATGCAGGCCCACCCCCCTGCAGATGTGGAACGCTTTTTCGAGGCCCAGGGCTGCCCGCTGAAGGTCGAACGGGGAAACCGGGTATTTCCGGTGTCGGACCGCTCCCAAAGCATCCTGGACGCACTGAGCGCTGCCGCAAAGTCTGCCGGCGTGCAGGTACGGATGGCGAAGGCTACACAGATCCTTGCACGGGACGGACGTATATATGCGGTAAAGACGGACAAGGGGATGATCCCCTGCCGCTGGGCGATCCTGGCGACCGGCGGCTTGAGCTATCCTACCACCGGTTCCACCGGCGACGGTTACCGGATGGCGCAAGAGCTTGGGCACACCCTCGTCCCCTGCCAGGGAAGTCTGGTCCCTCTGGAGACCGAAGGACCGGACTGCCCGGATATGCAGGGTCTGTCGCTGAAAAATGTGGGTGTCCGGCTGACAAATGCTGCCGGGAAAACGCTGTATAAAGACTTCGGGGAGCTGCTATTTACCCATTTCGGGCTCTCCGGCCCAACGGTGCTGTCCGCTTCAGCACATTTGAACGGCCATTGCAGCCTGCATATCGACCTGAAGCCTGCACTGGATGAAGGTAAGCTGGATGCCAGGATCCTGCGGGATCTGGACACCTACCGCAACCGCACTATGGAAAACGCCCTTACAGATCTGCTCCCAAGAAGTATGATCCCGGTCATTCTGCGCAGACTTGGTGTAAGTCCCCAGCTGCAGGCCAACTCACTTAAGAAGCAGGACCGCAAAAATCTAACGCAGCTTTTGAAGGATTTCCAGGTAGAGATCGTGGGTAAACGGCCTGTCGAAGAAGCCATCATCACCTCCGGCGGCATCAAGACCTCCGAAGTGAATCCCAAAACCATGGAATCAAAGCTGACAAAGGGGTTATACTTTGCCGGGGAGATCCTGGACTGTGATGCTTATACAGGCGGCTTCAACCTGCAAATCGCATGGCCCACCGCCTTTGCCGCGGCCAAGGCGGCAGCCGATGAGACCGACTCAAAAAACTTTGATTGACAAACTGTCGAACCTGTAATAGAATAACAGATGGTAATAATACTAACTAGGGAGGAACCTAATTATGTATGAAAAGCTCGTAAACTATGCCGCCCGTCAGCTGGAGCTGGACGCTTCCGAGATCACGCCCGAGAGCACCTTTGAGAGCCTGGGTATCGACTCTCTGGACATCGTGGAAATGATCATGGATCTGGAGACGGAGCTGGGTGTAGAACTGGAGATGGAAGGTCAGCAGATCTCTACCTTCGGTGAACTGGCTGAATTCATTGATTCCAAGCTAAACTAAAACTGGATA
Source organism: Faecousia sp. (assembly GCA_045605575.1). Taxonomy (GTDB): domain Bacteria; phylum Bacillota; class Clostridia; order Oscillospirales; family Oscillospiraceae; genus Faecousia. The sequence continues at coordinate 10,088 of JAZUQE010000028.1, forward strand.
CCCTTGTTGCAGCAGACCGGCTTGTAACAAGGTCGCACTAGTCGGGGAGATAGCGGTGCCCTGTTGCCTGCAATCCGCTATAGCAGGGATGAATTCCCACACCCGGGCTCGTTACAGTATCGTCAGGGTCGCGTAAGCGGTGTTGATGGATCGGTCCTGCGCAACGGAAAACCGTGAACCATGTCAGGTGGGGAACCAAGCAGCATTAAGCGGAGCTTTCCGTGTGCCGCGGGGCTGCCGTTCCTGAGCTGGCTGCGCGAATTCCGGGTATTGTACGAGCTCAAATGTGGGTGTGCGATCTTGTTATGAGCCGGTCTTTTTTAACGTTCGGAAAGGTGGTGGCAATTTGTCCGCATATCAGGCGCTATACCGTAAATACCGCCCCCAGACCTTTGACGATGTTCTGGGGCAAATGGCTGTTACACAGACTATCAAAACCCAGCTCAACAGCGGCAGAATGAGCCACGCCTATCTGTTTACCGGCAGCCGCGGCACAGGCAAAACTACCTGCGCCCGCATTCTGGCCAAGGCTGTTAACTGCCTGCATCCGCAGGATGGCAACCCCTGCAATGTATGCGAGGCCTGCCGGGCGATTGATTCCGGTGCCTGCATGGATGTTCTGGAGATCGATGCTGCCTCCAACAACGGTGTGGATAACGTCCGTGACCTGCGCGACGACGCGGTCTATACACCTTCACAAGTCAAAAAGCGTGTCTACATCATTGACGAGGTACACATGCTTTCCCTTTCGGCTTTCAACGCCCTGCTGAAGATCATAGAAGAGCCGCCGGAACATCTGCTTTTCATCCTCGCAACCACCGAGCTGCATAAGGTTCCGGCCACGATCCTTTCCCGGTGTCAGCGATTCTCTTTTAGGCGTATCAGTCAGGAGGACATTGCTGCACGGCTGCATTATGTAGCCTATCAGGAAAACATTGATTTAGACGACAGTGCCGCACGGATCCTGGCCCGTCTGGCAGACGGCGGCATGCGCGACGGTCTGAGTCTGCTGGACCAATGTGCCTCTGCATCTACCGGTGAATTGACAGCCGATAAAGTGTACGCCTGCCTGGGTATTGCCGGTGTGCGCGAATGTTCGGAGCTGATGGATGCCATTGCCACATCCGACACCAAGAAAGCACTTGCCCTTTTGAATGAATCCTATGCCCAGGGGAAGGATATGGGGGCATTGCTGGATGAACTGAGCTGCCTTACCCGGGATCTGATGATCCTGCAAACAGCTCCGAAGGAGGGCATCTCCCTTCTTTCCGGCGTAGCGTCAGACCAGGATGTCAAACGTCTGACCGATGCCTTTACCCCTGCACAGCTGGTGTATATGATGAACACCATCCAAAAAACGATCAACAGCTTCAGCAAACACGCTTCTAAGCGGATGGATACGGAGCTTTGTATGATCAACCTGTGTCAGCCGGAGCTTTCACTGGACGCTCAGAGTCTGAACGCTCGACTCAGCAAGCTGGAAAGCCAGGTCAGAAGTGGTCAATTTGTAGCGGCCAGGCCTGAGAAGGAACCGGAACCAGAGGAGGAGCGCCCTCCCCTGCCCGATGACAGCGACGCACCCCCTGTGTCCATACCGGTCACTCCCCTGCCTGCGGATGAAACACCCGTTGGGTTTTGGACCGATCTGGCAGGAGAAGTTCGCCGGGAGCTGAAACCGCCGGTTTCCGGTTTCTTTGCCCCCACTCCCAACGCCCCGGTACAGGGCGTCCTCAGCGGAAACGAACTGCAGCTTCGCTGCACAAGTACCTTCACACTGGATGTTGTAAACAAGCCGGAGATCCTGTCGCTGATCGCGCAAAAAGCTTCGGCCAAGCTTGGCCGTCCCATTCGCGTCACAGCTGTAGACATCCATGCCAGGCCAGCCTCGGGCGGTGGCATGGAACAGCTGCTGAAATTCGGCAGAGCGCATAGCGATATCGTCCGGATCAAAGAGTAAGTAAAGGAGATCAAATCATGGCAAAAGGTGGATTCCGGGGTATGCCCGGAGGAATGAATCAGGCCGCAATGATGAAGCAGGCCCAGAAAATGCAGCAGGAAATGCTGCGCATGCAGGAAGAAATGGAAAACAAGACCTATAGCGCCACCTCCGGCGGCGGTATGGTGACTGCGGAGGTTTCCGGCAAGCATCAGCTGGTCAGTCTGACCATCAAGGAAGAAGCCGTAGATCCCGATGACGTAGATATGCTGCAGGACATGATCATCGCTGCTGTCAACGAAGCCATGCGCACTGCTGATAACGAGGCGGCCAACAGCATGTCCCGTCTCACCGGTGGTCTGAATCTGGGCGGACTGTTCTAAGGAGTTTGCCATGCAGTATTTTCCGGCAGCGCTGCAGGAACTGGCCGACCGGTTTGCCCGTCTTCCCGGCATCGGCGGTAAGACTGCCCAGCGTCTTGCTTTTCATGTATTGGAGCTTCCTTTAGACGAAGCGCAGGCCTTTGCCCAGGCCATTTTGGCAGCCAAAGAAGAAGTGCATACCTGCCCGAGATGCCAAAATCTCACAGACCGGTCATTATGTCCTATCTGCGACAGCCCGGAACGTGACCAGAGCATCATTTGCGTAGTGGCTGAACCCAGAGATGTGATCGCTATGGAGCGCAGCCGGGAATTCAACGGCGTGTATCATGTGCTGCACGGCGTGATCTCTCCGCTGAATCACGTTTCTCAGGATGATATCCGCATCCGTGAGCTACTGCACCGGGTCGCCGAGGGCGGGATCCGGGAGGTCATTATGGCAACAAACCCGGACACGGAAGGTGAAGCAACAGCCATGTACATTTCCCGGCTTCTGCGGCCTATGGAGATCAAAGTTACCCGGCTTGCTTACGGCGTGCCTGTTGGCAGCCAGCTGGAGTACACGGACGAGGTCACCATTTCCCGCGCTTTGGAAGGCAGGCAGGAAATGTAGTCAAAGAAGCCAACTGCAAAATACGGAGTCCTTTCCATAGTTTTCATATATTGTTTCAAGCGCAATATTCTATAAGGGGGGCTTGCCCCCCTATATTTTTTGCAGCAAAACAGCAGCGAGGAAATGAATATGTGGTATGTTTATATTCTGCAATGTGCGGATCACACACTGTATACCGGTATTACCAACCAACTCCAGCACCGGATCGATGCCCACAATGCCGGAACAGGCGCCAAATATACCCGTGGCCGCGGACCGGTGACACTGCTGTACTTCGAAACATTCAATACCCATTCGGAGGCCTTAAAGCGCGAATTTGCCATCAAGCAACTATCCCGCCGGCAAAAGCTTACGTTGATAGACAGTGCAAAATAAGTCAATAGACTTGCTTTTCTTCCTTGTAAGCTGTATCATGGTACTAACACGTACCCCTTAAGGGAAAGGTGGATTTCTATGAACTATTTTTTTGATACGTCAGAAACGATTCCCGCTGATGTGGGAATCGGAAGCTACTCTTTGCTTCATCTTATTTGGCTCGGTGTGCTGATAGCGGTGTGTGTATTCGGCAGCTTGTTATACAGGCGGCTTGCGCTTAAGAACCGCAGATGGATGCGTCAGACGGTTGCGATCCTGCTGATCCTGGATGAACTGGTCAAGCAGATCCCTTTACTGATCACCGGGCGCTGGCTTCCGGAATATCTGCCGCTCCACCTTTGCAGCATCAACATTTTCTTGATCGCATGGCATGCCTGGAAAGGCGGCGATGCCATCGGCGGCTTCCTCTATACGGTTTGTATTCCCGGCGCTTTGGCCGCCATGCTGTTCCCCACGTGGGCTGTACTGCCCGGTTGGAATTTGATGAGCATCCATTCCTTCACAGTACATATCCTTTTGATCTTATACCCAGTTATGATGACCGCGGGCGGTGACATTCGACCCAACTGGCGGCACACGCCAAAATATATGGGCATCCTGCTGGGCATGGCGGTGCTGGTGTATTTTGTAAACATCTTGCTGGACACCAATTTCTTCTTCCTGATCAGCGCAGATCCCGGCAATCCCCTGTATTGGTTTGAAGAGAACTGGGGCAGTCACCTTCTGGGTTTCCCGGTGATCATTGCAGCCGTGCTGCTGGTTATGCAGACTCCCTTTGCTCTGCTGGAAAAGAAGAAAAATAAATAAAAGGAGGGCAACGCCCTCCTTTTTATTTCGTGTGTCAAATAAGTATACTCTAATGAAACAGAGAAAATCTTCTGTTTCCATGTACTTAAGATCAGAGTGTAACCCCTTACAGTGCGTATTTCTGTAGAGCAGAGACTATGGTGCACCATCGTAAGTGCGCGCCTGGAGGGGGCTCGGGGAGGTGGCTTTTGTGCGCGGGAGCGCACAATTCAACGCCTCCCCAGCCGGCTTCTTTGCTTCCTTTCTTGCCGGAACAAGAAAGGAAGGCCCGCGCAGCGAACGGCACTTACAGCTTCGTAGAGAGACTATAGATTTATGGTAAAATGTTTGGCAAAGTGAGTATTTTACTTCTATTTTTAAGTTATTTATGCTGGGAAGTGTTACTTTCTTGTGTTCGAACAAGAAAGTAACCAAAGAAATCGCCCGGGAGGGGCGCTGACCGCTGCTGCTCCCGCCTCAGAGCCGCCCCCTCCCGGACTCTCCCCCGGCGCGCTCTATTGTGAGTGCATCATGCTCTTCTGCTTTTTATGAGTGCGTCTACAAAAAGATGCATGATGCCTTTGAATCACATGGAAACGGGTAGCCATTTATTGCAACACAGATTCTATGTCACTGAGGTATACTCATTTGACACGCTATCTTTCTTTTTGAAGATCATCGACTTCCTCGGCGGTCAAGTAGCGCCATTTCCCGGGCGGCAGACTGCCAAGCTCCAGTGAGCCTTCCCGAATTCGGATCAGCCTCCGAACCTGCATCCCGGCCGCAGCGCACATACGGCGAACCTGGCGGTTCCTGCCCTCATGGATCGTGACCAGAAGAATCGCCTGGTCTTCCTGCGCATGCTCCAGCTTAAGCTTGGGTGGACGGATCCTGTAGCCATCCAAGATGATGGGCTGAGACAGCTTTTGCATGCCTTCTTCCGAATAGCCCGTGACATGAACCCGATAGGTTTTATGCACTTCGTGCTTTGGATGCATCAAGCAGTTGGCAAAGTCTCCATCATTGGTAAACAGCAGCAGCCCTTCAGAATCCATATCCAGCCGTCCCACCGGGTAGACCCGCTCACCGCAGTCTGCTACCAGTTGGGCGGCATTCTTTCTGCCTTTTTCATCGGAAAGGGTGGTCACATACCCCCTTGGCTTATGCAGCAGTATGTAGACCCGGCTTCCCGCTTGGGGAAGCCGCTTTCCATCTACCTCGATCGCGTCCAACTGCGCATCCGCTGTATCTCCCAGGACACAGATACGCCCATTGCAGGTGACACGCCCGGCCGCGATCCATTCCTCTGCCTTTCGGCGGGAAGCTACGCCTCTGGCGGACAATATCTTTTGAATTCGTTCCTGCATCTTATCCTCCAAACAGCTTTTGCGCAAATGATTTCTTGGGTGGTGTCTGCTTCTCCACTGTTTCACCGTAAATTAACGGGATCTTACCCACACAGCAGCCATCAACAAGGATGTGCGCAATGCCTGCATCCGCCCCTTCGGCAACCGGGGCATAAACAAATCCAGCACCAGGCAACTCTACGCTTACCTTCTCATGCTCTGCCATTGCGTAGCAGAAGGATTCTGCAGCCAACAGCTGCACCTGGCCCAATTCGCCCCCGGCAACCTCCACTGAGCCAAGGCACTGTCCCTGGTCGATGAGCGTCCGATTGGTATAGCGGGTAAACGCATCTTCCAGAAGGCTGCTATGATCGTTCCAATCGTCCGGGGCATGGATGGTCACAGCGATCAACTGTCTGCCGCCACGGAGCGCACCGGAAACCAAAATGCGTCCGGCGGCCTTTGTATAACCGGTTTTGACGCCATTGGCCCCTTCCAGACGCCAGAGTAACTTATTATGATTGGTCAAATACCGCTGACCGACTTTCATGCTTTTGGCACTGACTGTTCGGGCAAAAATAGGATTTTTCATAGCATAGCAAGCCAAAACTGCCAGATCCCGCGCTGTAGAATAGTGCTCCGGGGCATCTAACCCATGCGGGTTCACAAAATGGGTATTTTTCAGTCCAAGACTGCGGGCCTTATCGTTCATCAGCTGGGCAAACCCTTCCACTGTGCCGCCGCAATAGATCGCAAGCGCGGTTGCTGCGTCATTGCCGCTTTGGAGCATAAGCCCATAGAGAAGTTCCTGAATCGTCAGGACCTCCCCTGCCTGCAGATACATAGACGAGCCTTCAATGCCAACAGCCTCCGGCGGTATCCGCACCCGATCCAGCACATTGCATTGCTCACAGATCACAAGCGCCGTCATGATCTTCGTAGTGCTGGCGATCAGACTCCGGGCATCTGCGTTCTTTTCATACAGCACCCTGCCGGTCTGGCCGTCCAACACTATTGCACTTTGGGCCGAAATAGCCTCCACCCGGCAGGGAACACACAGGGCGGCAGCCAGAAACACAGCTACCGCCCCGCATACAAATCGTCTCATTTCCTCACCCCGGCTTAGTTTTCCGGGAAAGGAGCAAATTATTCCTTGGTCTTGGCAGTGTGGCTGTCAATAAAGTTGGCAACTTTATCCAACACATCAGGCACCATTTCCACAATGCGGTCAGGCGTTGTATTGGCAGGTGCTGCTACAGGCAGCATCCGCACGGTACCGTCCTTCACGATCAGGAAGCAGATGGGGGTCACCTTCACACCACCGCCGGCACCACCGCCGAAGGGATTCTCCTGCTTATTGACATTTCTTGACACGAAATCGCTACCGCCGCCGCCAAAGCCAACGCTGACCTTGGAAACGGGAATGATGGTCACACCATCCGGTGTCGTAATAGGATCGCCGATTACCGAATTCACATCTACCATTTCACGGATCTTCGCAATGGTATTTTCCAGCATGTTGGGGAGTGTATTGCTCATGTTGCAGCACCGCCTTTTCTTTTGTTCATAATTTTGATCAGTTCCTTGACCGCCTTAAAGCCATACACACCGGTCAAAGCGATCAGCCTGCCCAGGGTGATCGTCAGATCCAGCCGGGCAGTAATGCATGTTTCGGATGCCTCGAAATCACATTGGATCTCCACATCCCGTTTTTCAATCACAAACCATTCCTCCAGCCGAGGCCAGAGATTTCCAAGCGCAGCCCATGCTCTGCCGTACTGGATGGCAAGATCACAGGGGTCGCCTCCACCCAAGATCACATTCAGCTCCAAAAGGTTGACACGAAGCTTTCCTCGAAAAGTCCGCAACAAGTCAAAGATGATGTCGACCATGGGCAGAAAATCCGTTATGCTTCCGCCCTTCTGCTTCGGTTTTTGTTTCCCGGTCTTTCCGGCCGCAGCATCCTGCTTCTGTTTCTTAGGAGGCTTTTCTTTTTTGGGCTTTGCTTCCTTTTTCTTTACCGGCAGGACCTGCACTCTCACGGGGCCGGCCACGATCTTTACCACAGGGCCGCCGCTGTCATACCGGACACTGGCCCCCAAAGGGAGCAGAGCAAGCAGGACCAGGATACAGAGGGCAATCCACCAACCCATCAATCTCCCTCCTTGATCTCCTCCTGAATGACCTCCTCACGAGGTTCGGCAAAGCTGATGCGTTCGATCTCCGGCAACTCCTCCAGTGACTGCAGGCCAAAGGTTCTGAGAAAGTCTGGCGTAGTCTTGTACAGGATCGGACGCCCGGGCACATTCAGTCTTCCCGCTTCTTCAATTAACTTCTTATTCAGCAATGCACTGACAGAATAAGCAGAGTCCACACCGCGGATCTGCTCCACCATAGCCTTGGTAGCCGGTTGATAATAGGCAACGATCGTCAGTGTCTCCAACTGAGAGGCAGACAGCTTGGGCGGTTTTCTGGTCTCCAGAGTCTTAGCCACGAAATCGGACATCTCACCGGAGGATACCATTTGAAACGCGTTTTCCAGCTTTACGATACGGATTCCCCGCCGCTGGAAGGCAAGCTCACTGGACAGCGCCTCGGCTGCCGCCGCTACATCCGCGGCATCCAATTCCAGAGCCGCAGCAAGGCGGTTCACTTCAACCGGTTCACCCGCTGCAAACAGGATCGCTTCCACGGCTCTTTGAATTTCAATTTGTTCCATCGCCGGCCTCCTGTTCTATCTCCTTGGGTGTTTTGATCAATTTCACGTTGGGATTTTCGCCTGAAACATCGTCTTCCAGCGTAGCGGAGCCTGTTTTGCAAAGCTCCAGCACAGCCAAAAAGGTAGCTACGATCTCTGACCGGCTCTTATTGCCCCGAAACAGATTCTTCAAACGCTCTACGCCACGCATAATCAGCGTTCGCAATATCTGCCCCGCTTTTTTTGTTACGGGATAGGGTTCCTTGCCGACTATGCCTTTAAAATTGACCGTAGGCGGCGGCAGGCGCCGACTGCTGCGCTCGGCAATTTCGTCCAGCGCATACAGCAGATCCTCCGGTGTATGCTTATAGCGATAGGTCTGATCTCTGCGCAAAGGTTCCGGCTGCTTGGTAAAAAGGTTTCTGCCGATCTCATTTCTGGGTTCCAGGAATCCAACGGCTATGCGGATCTGCTCGATGGCCTCCGCACGTTGACGCTCGATCAAGCTCTGGCGCAGAACATCCAACTCACTTTGGGCTTCCTGCCGCTCCGCTTCCGAAAGCAGCATTTTCGTCTTAATGAGCATCAAATGGGATGCCATGGTAATAAACTCACTGGCAATTTCCATGTCCAGACGTTTCATCTCATCCAGATAGGCCAGGTACTGCTCCAGGATCGCCGTAATGGATACATCCTGAATTTCAATTTTATTTTTGCTCAAAAGCAAGAAAATCACATCCAGAGGGCCTTCAAAATCCTCCATGACCTCACTGCGGGTCCGGACCACACCCTCCAGGTGATACTGCGGCTGTGACATAAGCGACTCCAACTATTTTTTAACCATATTCTGAATTATTATAACACGCAAGTAGCTGTCGCGCAAGTGCTTTGCTGTAAAAAATGAACAATCGCCGGGTTCCCCGGCGATTGACTCAGCGATAAAAGCTATTGCCTCCGATAAACTCACGGACCAGGCTGGTGGGCGGAATTTCATCATCTACATCCGCCTGGCAGACGTAGTTCAAGATCTTGACGATACCCCGCACTGCTTCATAGCAGCTTTCTTCAGGCCCCACCGCCGTCAAAAGCGGATAGATGTGCTTTTTCAGCACCGCCAGTTCATAGAGCGTGGAGCTATTGAAGATCACATCCGCATTCTCCTGGAATGGGAAGATCCACCGCTTCTCTCCCCTGCGCACACTGTCCCACATAGACAGGGTATGCGCCACAGAGGAGCCTCTTGTTTCATAATCACGCACGATCCGCCGCAGCAACCGCAAATAGCTGGTAGGAATACGGTTATGGTCATCCAGATTCAACGGGATCAGAGGGCTGACGTACATTTTAAAGACATCCTGGCTGCTCAGTCCATCCGGGAGCAGAACAGGATTCAGCGCATGAAGTCCCTCAATGATGAGCACCGTATTATCCTGCATTTTCAGGGTATGCCCACGCCATTCCCGCTTTCCGGCTACAAAATTAAACGTAGGGATCTCTACCTCTTCACCTGCCAGCAGCTTTTGCAGATGCACGCCAAAAAGCTTGGTATCGATGGTGTTGATATGTTCCAGATCCAGTTTGCCGTCCGGCCCGGGTGGGATGGTATCCCGGTCAGCGTAATAATCATCCAGTCCCAAAAGTACCGGTTTTTTTCCGTGGACCCGCAGTTGGGTTGCCAGTCGGTTCGCGGATGTGGTCTTTCCGGACGAACTGGGACCAGCCAGCAAAACCGCACCGGCACCACGCTGACAGACCATATCGGCGATCTGACTATATCGCTTCTCGTGAAGCGCTTCATTGACCCGGATCAGCTCCCGGATCCGACCAGAGTCCACCAGTTCGTTCAGATCCGACACTGTCTGGCATTCCATAAGCCTTCCCCAGCTCTCTCCTTCCTGGTATACGGAAAAGAAATTGGGCATAGCCTCGTGGACTGCCACATCGTCTGGGTGCTCATCATCCGGAAATAGGAAGAGAAAACCATCCTTCGCAGGCAGGATGTCCCACACCTGCAAATAGCCGGTGGATGGCGCAGTTTCACCGTAATAATAGTCGTAAAAATCACCGCAGGCATAGATGTCAAAATGATCGTTCCGACGCAGCTGAAGAAGCCTTGCCTTGTCCAGCTGGCCATGGGCATCAAAATGTGCAATGGCCTGCTGCAGGGAGATCCTTCTGCGGATCAGCGGAATATCCGCTCGCACCAAATCGGCAACGCGGTTTCTCAGCAGCTCCACATCAAAATCAGAAGCTTCCACCCGTATGTACAGCGAAGCACCTAAGGTACAATCCATTTTTGCCCGTGCTTGGGGCCAGAGCTGGCTAAGCGCCAGAAACAGTACAAACTGCGCGGTTCTGGTGTAGACCTCCTTGCCTGTGGGATCCGTGTAGCGAATCAACTGCACAACGCCGCCGGAGGCTGCCATGGCCCGGCGGATGGAAGGCCGGTCTGAATCCAGATCCTTACTACGCAAAGGGACGTAATTTAGATTAAAGACTTCGCCTGCCAGCTTAGCAGCCAATGGCCGGCGGGAAAAGGTAAGCGGATCCATGTCCAGCTGACGAAGCAGGTCCAAGAGGGTCTGGTCAGGTTTGGCAGTTATCTTTCGCCCATCAATGGTCAAATTCATAAGATCACCCCTTTGATTACATTATACAAAATATATGAGACAGATGCAAGAAAAATCACCGAAGCATAAAGGGGGCGCTCAGCGCCCGCCTTTTGCAGTCTGTCAAAAAATATACTACCTCCATGATAGAGGAACAGAGGCAATCAAGAACACAGGTGATGATACTTTCTGTCCGGCCAGAAAGTATCCAAAGAGCCACCGGGGACCTTTCGTATGGTCCCCGGACTCCCCAGACGACCAAGGGGGAAAGCGGATCGGGGATGTGTTATGGAGACATTCCACCGCTTTCCCCTTTGGAATCCCCTTTGATAGGGTTTCTGTGAAGATAAATAATCCACTTCTTTGACACGCTCAAAAAGGCGGGCGCTGAGCGCCCGCCTTTTGGTTATTCTTCTGTTCCGATGGTCATAAGGTCGTAAGGGGTGGTCTGATAGACGAAATAATTCAGCCAATTGGAAAACAGCAGGTTGGCATGGCCGCGCCAGCGGACCAGAGGCGGCTGGGTGTCATCATCATTTGGGAAATAATTTTCCGGCACATCGATTGGAAGGCCCTGGCGCTTATCACGCTCATATTCCAGGCGCAAGGTTTCGGGATCATACTCAGAATGGCCGGTTACAAAAATATGTCTTCCCTGCTTGTTCATCACAGCATAAACACCGGCCTGCTTCGAGGAAGCGACGATCTTTAAGCCGGGAACCGCCTCAATGTCCTCACGCCGCACGGTGGTGTGACGGGAATGGGGTGCCCAAAATTCATCATCAAAGCCACGCAGCAAAATCGCACGTTTATAATCCGCCGTGTGCGGATAAACGCCAAACAGCTTTTTATCCAGCGGATACTTTTGCACGCCATAGTGATAGTACAGCCCTGCCTGCGCCCCCCAGCAAATATGCAGTGTAGAGTGGACATGGGTCTTGCTCCACTCCATAATCTCACATAGCTCCGGCCAGTAATCCACCTGTTCAAATTCCAGGTGCTCCACCGGAGCGCCGGTAATGACCATACCATCGAACTTCCGGTCCTTGAGTTCTTCAAAGCTTTTGTAAAAGGTCAGAAGATGCTCCTGCGATACATTCTTCGCCCTATGGGAGGTGGTGTGCATCAGTTCCAGATGGACCTGCAAGGGCGTATTGCCCAAAAGACGGCTCAGCTGGGTCTCCGTTGCAATTTTGGTAGGCATCAGATTCAGGACCACGATCTCCAAAGGCCGGATCCGCTGGCTAACCGCCCGCTTCTGGGGCATGACGAAAATATTTTCCTCTTGCAGCGTGCTGGCTGCGGGAAGGTCATTGGGAATCTGGATCGGCACAGCGCATCCTCCTTTTTATTATTTTATACATTCTACTAAAGAATTTCCGCTTTGTCAAATCATCCACGCATATTTACGCAAAGAAGCGTCAAAACCAGCGGAAACCCCTGGGAATTCCATGCAGAATCTTGACATATTTGCCTTTCGGAAGTATAATTACAAAAAATAACAAACCTGAAAGGTTGCTGCACATATGAAAAAAGCCCTTCGTGTCATTGTACCGCTGGTGCTGGTGGTAGCTGTATTGGCCTGCTGCGCATGGTATTTTCTGGTATATGACCGCGACTTTACAAAAGAGATGCTTCTAAACCATGCCAGAAGTCTGGAGGAAGCCGGAAAATACGAAGCTGCTGCATGGTTTTATGATCTGGCGTATTTCCAGTCCAGCCATGAGGATTCCATCGCTTTGGAGCTTGCCGAGCAATACCGTGACATGGGCAACTACACCAAGGCGGAGCGCACCTTATACGATGCCATCAGCCAAAAGCCTACCGCCCAGCTGTATGCTTTTCTTTGCAAGCTCTATGTAGAACAGGATAAGCTGCTGGATGCCGTCAACATGCTTGACTCGGTCACCGATCCGCAGATCAAGATCCAGCTGGATAACTGGCGGCCAGCCGTACCGGTCCCATCAGCGGAACCGAACTTTTACAGCCAGTATATCAGCGTCAGCATCCACTCCGACGCACCTGCTATCTATGTGAATACTGCCGGAGAGTATCCCTCTACTGAAAAGGATGCCTACAGCGGGCCCATTGAACTGCCCATTGGTGAGACGGTACTGTGCTGTCTCAGCGTCAGCGAGGACGGACTTGTAAGCCCCCTGGGCATTTACGGCTACACCATTGGCGGTGTGATCGAAAAGGTCAGCTTTACTGACCCTGCCATTGAGGCCGAGGTAAGAAGGATCATTGAAGCTGATGACAGTGCTGCACTGTTTACCAACGATCTTTGGGCGGTCAAGGAATTTACAGTACCCGCAGAGGCAAAAGACTATGCGGATCTGGCCCTGTTGACCCGTCTGGAAAGTCTGACTATGTACGGCGCCCCGTCCGATGTGCTGACTGCGCTTCCCACAATGGAATTTCTGCAGCAGCTGAACCTAACGCAGTGTCAGCTCAGCAGTTCGGATATGGATGCCATCGGAGAAATGACAGGGCTGACCCGTCTGACACTAAAAGACTGCGGTCTTTCCACCGTTGCTTCGCTTTCGAAGCTGGTCAAGCTGGAATATCTGGATCTGAGCAGCAACACCCTGCGTAATTTGAGCCCCTTGAAGGGTATGAAGGATCTGGAAGCGCTTTATCTGGGCTCCAATGCGGTAACCAGTCTTTCCGATATCTCCGATCTAAAAAAACTGACTGTGTTGGATGTATCCTTTAACTCTCTGAAGTCTTTGTCTCCCGTTCAGGGACTGACCGGGCTTTCCGTTCTGAATGCTTCCAACAATCAGCTTTCCTCCATTTCCGATCTGGCTACTTTAACCGCACTGACAGAGCTGGATGTAAGCTTCAATAGCATTGCCGATGTGGCAGCCATCAGCGGCTGCAGCAAAATGGAAAAGCTGAACCTTGCAAACAATGCGGTCACAGACATCACTATGCTGGATAAGATGCCGCAGCTGCACACCCTCAACGTTGCGAGCAACCAGATCGCAGCTCTGCCCCAATTTGACCCCAATTGCCAGCTGGTGACTGTCAACGCCTCCTACAATCTGCTGCTGAATGTGGACACACTGGCCGGACTTCCCTGTCTGAACACTGTAAATGTGGACTACAATCCCGAGCTGGAACTGCTGGACCCCCTGGACAGCTGTCCTGTATTGGTCAAAGTCAACGCCTACGGAACCAAGGTGACGGAAGTGAAATTCCTGACAGATAAGAGTGTAGTAGTCAACTTTGATCCTACGCTGGAAAAAGACAAATAATACACGATCCCCGGGCCCCCCGCCCCGGGGGCTTTGGGGGGGGTCAAGGAGGGGGTTGTTCCAAAGAAA